>CAXNIF010000297.1:0-3004 GCA_964202345.1 Cypionkella sp. | reverse complement strand
AATCCCCGCCAGCCGCGCCGTGCCCAAAACATCGCCTTTTTTGGCCGTGCCTTGGCGCACCAGTTCCATCGTGGCGGCATTGATACGCACAAAACCGCGCGCCACCGCCGTGCGGGCGCTGATATCCTTGCCCGAGACATCGACCATATGCGCCGCGCCCGTTGCATCAAAATGGGTCAGCGGCCCATGCGTTATCGGCCCGCTCATGCGCCACCGCCAATCGTGTTTGGCGCGGCCAGCAGCGCGCGCGTGGCGGCTGCCACATCCGCTTGGCGCATCAGACTTTCGCCAATCAAAAACGCCCGCGCGCCATAGGCGGCCACATCGGCCAAATCGGCGGGGGTGAACAGGCCACTTTCCGATACGATCATCCGCCCTTCGGGAACAAATCGCGCCAAATCGCGGGTGGTTTGCAGCGTCACCTCAAAGCTGTGCAAATTGCGGTTGTTGATGCCGATCAGCGGCGATGTCAAATGGCAAGCGCGGTCAAGTTCGGCGCGGTCATGCACTTCGATCAAGACATCCATGCCAAGCGCCATTGCCGCCGCTTCCAGCTCGGCCGCCTGCCCATCCGAGACCGAGGCCATGATAATCAAAATGCAATCGGCGTGCAGCGCCCGCGATTCCGCCACTTGATAGGTGTCATATAGAAAATCTTTGCGCAAACAGGGCAGGGCGCAGGCGGCGCTGGCGGCCATCAAATAACTGTCATCGCCCTGAAAGGAGGGTCCATCCGTCAGCACCGACAAGCAGGCGGCCCCACCTTCGGCATAGGCGCGCGCCAAGCTGGGCGGATCAAAATCGGCGCGGATCAGCCCTTTGGACGGGCTGGCCTTTTTGATTTCGGCAATCAAAGCATAGCCCGTTTTCGACGCCTGATGCAGCGCCTTGGCAAAGCCGCGCGGCGGCGGGGCGGCGGCGATGGATTCGTGAATATCGGCCAAGGGGCGGGCCTTTTTGCGCGCTGCCACCTCGTCCAATTTATAGGCTTTGATCTTGTCTAATATCGTGGCCAAATCCGCGCCCCCCTAAGCATTGGTCAATTGCGCCAATTGCGCGATCTTGGCGCGCGCGGCGCCGCTGTCGATGGATTGGCGCGCGGCGGCAACCCCTTCGGCCAGCGTTTTGGCATGCCCGGCAACCAGCAGCGCGGCGGCGGCGTTCAGCAGCACGGCGTCGCGGTAGGCCCCGCTTGCCCCGTCCAAAAGCGCGTGAAAAGCGGCGGCGTTTTGGGCAGGCTCGCCGCCCATAATGGCGCTAAAGGGATGTCGCGGCAGGCCCGCATCTTCGGGGGTGATGGTGAATTCGCGGATTTGGCCCTGTTCAATTGCGGCCACGGCGGTGGGCGCTGCAATCGAAATTTCATCCGTCCCATCGCCGCCATGCACCAGCCACGCCGAGGTTGTCCCCAGCGCCAGCAGCGTTTGCGCCATCGGCAGGATCAACGCCGGCGAAAACGCCCCCGACAGTTGCATCTTCACCCCAGCCGGGTTGGTCAGCGGGCCAAGGATGTTGAAAATCGTGCGCGTGCCCAATTCGGCGCGCACGGGCATGACATGGCGAATGGCCGGGTGATGCATGGGGGCCATCATGAAACCGATCCCCGCTTGCGCGATGCAGCTTTCCACCACCTGTGGCCCGATCATCACATTCAGACCCATTTCCGTCAGCGCATCTGCCGCGCCCGATTTGGACGACAAGTTGCGGTTGCCATGCTTGGCGACCACAACGCCCGCCCCCGCCACCACAAAGGCCGTGGCCGTCGAGATGTTCAGCGTGCCTTTGCCATCACCGCCCGTGCCGACAATATCCATCGCCCCAGCGGGCGCGCGCACGGCGTTACATTTGGCCCGCATCACCGAAGCGGCGGCGGCATATTCATCCACGGTTTCGCCCCGAACCCGCAGCGCCATCAAAAACCCGCCCATTTGCGCAGGCGTGCCTTGGCCTTCGAACAGGGTTTCAAAGGCCGTGGTCGCCTCATCGCGGGTCAAAGCGCGCGTGGCGGCAATCCCGATCAGGGGTTTTAGAACGTCACTCATGCGGGCACCTTGGCCTTGGCGCTGTCCAAAAAGTTGCGCAAAAGTTGGTGGCCATGCTGGCTGGCGATGGATTCGGGGTGGAATTGCACCCCTTCGATCAATTTGGATGTGTGGCGCAGCCCCATGATGGTGCCATCGGCCAGCCAAGCAGTCACCTCCAGCTCTGCGGGCAGGCTGGCGCGTTCGACGATCAAAGAATGATACCGCGTGGCTTCAAATGGGCTGGGCAGGCCGCGAAACATCCCGCCGTTTTCGTGATGCATTTGCCCCATTTTGCCATGCACAATTTCGTGGCAGCGGATCACCCGCCCGCCAAAAGCCTCGCCAATGGTTTGATGCCCAAGGCACACGCCCAGCAGCGGCACATCGGCGCTGGCGGCGGCGCGCGTCAGCGGCACGCAAATCCCCGCCGAGGCCGGATCACATGGCCCGGGCGAGAGGACAATCGCTTGCGGTTTCATGGCCATCGCCTCTTGCACCGAGAGCGCGTCATTGCGCACCACGCGCACATCTGCCCCCAGCTCACCCAGATAATGCACCAGATTATAGGTGAAACTGTCGTAATTATCGATCAGCAGCAGCATGGGTTGGGCCTTTGGCGACGGGGTTCTGATCGCTTATTGCCAGAGGGGCGGGCCGATGTAAACTGCACTGCGGCAGGGGCAAAGGCGCGCAGCTTTGGCCGCGCCGCGCGATAGGGGGCCAAGGGGCCATGCGCTTTGCCGATAGAAACCCGTGCCTTTGCGCGCTATATGAAGGCAAAGCGCCGATTTTTCGGCAAACGAGGAAGAAAGATGCGTCATTTATTGGTCGGATTGTTTTTTGGCACGCTTGTCTCGGCGGCGGCACTTGGGGGGCTGTCCTATTTTGTGCCGCAAAAGGTCACCCTTGCCGCAGACCCCCTTGCCGCAGACCCCCCTGCCGCAGACCCCCTTGTCCAGCAAGCGCCCAACGCCGCGCCC
>CAXNIF010000296.1:0-3014 GCA_964202345.1 Cypionkella sp. | reverse complement strand
AGCAGTGCGGGCACCGTAATCAACCCGCCACCGCCCGCGATCGAATCGACAAACCCCGCGACAAAGGCGGCCAAGATCAGCAAAAACGCGATATGGGGGATAACTTCAAACAACGGCGAACTCGGCGGCGGCATAGCCTTGCAGATACAAAAGCGCGGTCAAATCGCCGTGGTTGATGCGCAAATCGCATTGCGCCTGCACCGATGGTTTGGCGTGCAGCGCCACGCCTGCGCCTGCCAGCCCCAACATCCCCAAATCATTCGCGCCGTCGCCAACGGCGATAGCCTCGGCAGGTGTAATCCCCAAACGCGCCGAAATCTCGGTCAAAGCCTGCACCTTGGCCTCGCGCCCAAGTATCGGATCAGCGACCGCGCCCGTCAGTGCGCCGTTTTCCACCAGCAGGGTATTGGCGCGGTTTTCGTGAAAGCCCAAACGCGCTGCAATCGCCCCCGTAAAGGCGGTAAACCCGCCCGACACCAGCGCCGCATAGGCCCCGCTCGCGCGCATGGTGGCCAGCAAAACGGGGCCACCTTCCATCAGCGTGATGCGGGTGTCGATCACCTGTTGAATGATCGATTCAGGCAAGCCGCGCAGCAGGGCCACTCTTTCGCGCAGCGCCGCCTCAAAATCCAACTCGCCATTCATCGCGCGGGCGGTGATGGCGGCCACGCGCGGGCCAAAACCTGCCTCATCGGCCAATTCATCAATACATTCTTGATGAATCATCGTGCTGTCCATATCGGCCATCAGCAGTTTCTTTTTGCGGCCCTGCGCGGGCTGGATGCACAGATCCACCGCCATCGCCTGATACTCTGCCCAAACTTGCGCCAGATTGGGCGGCAGGTTTTGCACGGCGAATTCGGCGGCAATCCCGACATTCAACCAAATGGCATCGCCCCCGCCCCAAGCATTGCGCAGCGCTTCGACCTGGGCGCGCTCAAGCGTGGCTTTCAGCGGGTTGGTGATGAGGCTGACGATATACATGGACACTCCAAAGTTTCCGATAGGCGACGCGTCGTTGAAAATTCGCGCCATCTGCGGCGCTTTAGCGCGATTTTGCGACTTGTGCCAGACGCAAAGCCCCCGTATCTGCGGCGGTGGGACACCCCTCCCCAACGGGGGGCATTTATCTGGAAGGATACCATGTCTGAATTGAACACCCCGGCAGTGCGGCCGGCGAATCCGCGCTTTTCGTCTGGCCCTTGTGCCAAAATCCCCAATTTCTCGCTGGATATGCTGTCGGATGCGCCTTTGGGGCGCTCGCACCGCGCGGCCATTGGGAAATCTAAGTTGGCCGAAGCGATTGATCTGACCCGCGCCGTTTTGGGCGTGCCCGATGATTACCGCATTGGCATTGTGCCCGCCTCGGATACGGGCGCGGTTGAAATGGCGATGTGGTCGCTCTTGGGCGCGCGCGGCGTGGAGATGCTGGCATGGGAAAGCTTTGGCGAAGGCTGGGTCACCGATGTGGTCAAACAGCTCAAGCTGGACGCAGTGGTGAAAATCGCCCCTTACGGACAAATCGTTGATTTCAAGAGTGTCGATTTCAGCAAAGACGTGGTCTTTACTTGGAACGGCACGACATCGGGCTGCCGCTTGCCCAGCGGCAAGGACATTCCCGCCACCCGCGAAGGGCTGACCATTTGCGATGCCACCTCGGCAGCCTTTGCGATGGATTTGCCTTGGGACAAATTGGACGTCACCACCTTTTCGTGGCAAAAGGTGCTGGGCGGCGAAGGCGGGCATGGGGTGATTATTTTATCCCCCCGCGCCGTGCATCGGTTGGAAACCTATATCCCCGCATGGCCCCTGCCCAAGATTTTCCGCATGACCAGTAAGGGCAAATTGATCGAGGGTATTTTCAAAGGCGAAACCATCAACACCCCGTCGATGCTGGCCGTGGAAGATTACCTTGTCGCGTTGAAATGGGCGCAGGCGATGGGCGGGCAAAAGGCCTTGATTGCGCGCGCCAATGCCAATGCCCAAGTGATCTGGGATTTCTGCGCGCAAAACGATTGGATTGCCAATTTGGCCGAAACCGCGGACATCGCCTCGACCACTTCGGTGTGCCTCAAGTTCAATGATGCACGTATCTTTGATGGCGAAGCCTTTGCCAAGGCAGTGGCCAAGCGGCTGGAAAAGGCCGGTGTGGCACTGGATATCGGCGCGTATCGCGATGCCCCCGCAGGTCTGCGCATTTGGTGCGGATCGACTGTGGAAACCGCCGATGTTGCCGCGCTGATGCCTTGGCTGGAACACGCCTTTCACGCGGAAATTGCCGCACAAAACTAATTTGATGTGCGCCCTGCGCACCCTTTCCCCCCAGTCATAGGAGGCCAAAATGGCACCCAAAGTTCTTGTATCCGACGAGCTATCCGAAACCGCCGTGCAGATTTTCCGCGATCGCGGCGTCGAGGTGGACTATATGCCCAAGCTGGGCAAAGACAAAGACGCGCTGGCCGCGATCATCGATCAATATGATGGGCTGGCCATTCGCAGCGCCACCAAGGCTACCGAAAAGCTGCTGGAAAAAGCCACGCGCCTTAAGGTGATTGGCCGTGCGGGCATTGGCGTGGATAACGTCGATATTCCTGCCGCGTCCAAAAAAGGCGTGATCGTGATGAACACGCCCTTTGGCAATTCGATCACCACGGCAGAACACGCCATTGCCATGATGTTTGCCGTGGCCCGCCAACTGCCCGAGGCGAATGCCTCGACCCATGCCGGCAAATGGGAAAAGTCACGCTTTTTGGGGGTAGAGCTGTTCAACAAAACCCTTGGCGTGATTGGCGCAGGCAATATCGGCGGCATCGTCTGTGATCGCGCAGTTGGCCTAAAGATGAAAGTCGTGGCCTATGATCCCTTTTTGTCAGAAGAGCGCGCCATGCAATTGGGCGTTACCAAAGTAGAGCTGGACGAGCTGCTGGCGCGCGCCGATTTCATCACGCTGCATGTGCCGCTGACAGAAAAGACGCGCAATATTTTGTCGGCAGAAAATCTGGCCAAAACCAAAA
>CAXNIF010000295.1:0-3040 GCA_964202345.1 Cypionkella sp. | reverse complement strand
TGCCCGCGCGGCACAAGGTCAATCCCATCAGGCCCCAGACGGGCGGCGGGATATTCGGCACTGGCGGGGGCAGAACACAGCGCGATGGTGCAATCGCTGCGGGCCAGCGCAGTCCAATCACTGCCCGCTGGGAAATACAGGCAATGCGGGGCGGATTTTTCGAACACATCCATCCGATGGCCGATTTCCCCCCAATCTTGGCCCGCGCCTTCGACATGGGCGATGCCCTCGACCATCACCAAAATCACTTCGGTGTTGCGCGTGTTGCCTTGCACTGTCTCGCCCGCTTTTAGGCGGTGCAGCGCAAATCCCACATATGACCAGCCGGCTGAATGGGGCGTGATGTCATGCACCAAACCTTGCGCGGCCATCGGTTTTCGCAGCAAATTCATGGCCTAACCTCTATCCAAACCCGCGCGCCGTGCGGCGGCGCGCAGCGCCCGCAGGCCCATGGATTGATACTCAAAAGGGTTACGCCTTGCGGGATCTTGTTCGGCTTCGATGACCAGCCAGCCCTGGTAGCCCTGCATGGCGGCCACCTCTAGAATGGCGTGAAAATCAACCATGCCCTCTGCGTCACCTGGCACTGTAAAAACCCCGCGCCGCACCCCTTCCAAAAAGGACAGCCCTTGCACGCGCACCTGATCTAGGATGTCGGGACGCACGTTCTTCGCATGAATATGGCGCACGCGGTGTATATGACGTTTGGCCAAGCGCAGCGGATCACCGCCCGCAAAGGTGCAATGCCCCGTATCCAACAACAGGTGCAAATGCGGGCCTGTTTGCGCCATCAAGCGGTCAATTTCCCATTCCGTTTCAATCACCGTGCCCATGTGGTGGTGATAAACCATCGCCACACCTTGCGCGGCGGTATATTCGGCCAGCGCCTCGATGGCCGTGGTAAAGGGGCTCCAGTCCTTTTCCGCCAATCGCGGACGATCATTGACAGGAACCGCGTCATTGCCATGGATGGCATTTGACGTCTCGCACACAATCACAACTTGGCAACCCATGGCCTTAAGCAGGTCAAGATAGGGCTGAATGGCGGCTTTCTCGGTCTCTAGATCATTGACCAGAAGATTGGTCGAATGCCAGCCCGAAACATATTTCAACCCGCGCGGCCCCAATTCTGAGACAAGCCCTTCGGGGGTTGTGGGCAGTTTGTGGCCTTTTTCGATTCCATCAAAGCCGATGGCCGCCGCTTCGTCCAAACATTGCTTGAGCGAGATATGCGCGCCAAGGCTGCGGTCGTCATCATTTGTCCAAGCGATCGGGTTGGTGCCGTAAAGGATCATGTGTCACCTGATGTTTAATCAGCAAGCCGCTGATTTTGAGTGTTTTTTTGGTATTCTTGATGTTTTAGTTGAACTTCCTTGCGGGCCGATACTTGCGGCACGGCCACATCCCACCACGCGCCGCCTGCCTCGGTGCTGGGCCAAGGATCGGTGTCTATCACAATGACCACGGGAATTTTACTACCCTGAGCGGCGCGCAGCTCCGCCTCTAGGGCGGCAATATTGGCCACTTTCACCGCTTTGGCCCCCATCGACCCGGCATGCGCGACAAAATCAATATGCGAAGGGTTGACGTGATAGCTGTCATCTAAAAGATTGTTGAACCCCGCCCCGCCCGTGCCTTTTTGCAAACGATTGATGCAGCCATAGCCGCGATTGTCGGTGACGACCACGGTAAAGGCCAGCCCCATCATCACCGCCGTGGCCAATTCTGAATTGGCCATCATATAACTGCCATCGCCCAGCATGCAGATCACATCGGCATCGGGCCGTGCCATTTTGATCCCCATAGCCCCTGCAATTTCATAGCCCATGCACGAAAAGCCATATTCCATATGATAGCCGCCTTGCGGCGCATCCCAGATTTTGTGCAGCTCACCAGGCATGGTGCCCGCCGCCGACATCACCAGCGTTTGCGCCGTCGCGGAGCGCTGCACCGCGCCGATCACTTGGGCATCCGTGGGTAGCCCGGCCTGCTGGGGCATGGCTTTCACCGCAGCTTTGGCCGCGTTCCAATCGGCTTGCACTGCTGGAATCTTCGGCCATTGTTGCCCCGCAAGCCCCCGCGTAAGCCCCTCCAGCGCCAGCAATGCATCACAGGTCAAACTGATGGCGCCGTGTTTATAGGCGTCATAAGGCGCAACATTGATGGACATGATTTTGCGCGCAGGATTTTGAAAAAGCGCCCAAGAGCCGGTGGTGAAATCTTGAAACCTTGTGCCAATGCCAATCACCAAATCGGCCTCACGGCACAGGGCATTAGCCGCCGTGCCGCCCGTCACGCCAACAGGGCCGAAATTCATCGGATGGTCATGATCCAGCGCCGATTTGCCCGCTTGCGTTTCGACAACGGGAATCTGATGGGCGGCGGCAAAATGGGCCAAGGCCGCCTCTGCGCCCGAATAAATCACGCCGCCCCCTGCAATGATCACCGGGTTCTTTGCCGCTTGAATGGCTGCAAGGGCAGTGCCAAATTCGTCCAGATCAAAGGCGGGGCGGCGGATGCGCCAAACTTTGGGTTCAAAAAACGCCGCCGGATAGTCATAGGCTTGGGCTTGAACATCTTGGCAAAAGGACAAGGTGACAGGCCCGCAATCGGCAGGGTCTGTCATCACCCGCAGGGCGCGGGGCAGCGCTGTCATGATATGTTCGGGGCGCATGATGCGGTCAAAATATCGGCTGACGGGGCGGAAACAATCATTGGCCGACACCGTGCCATCTGCAAAGTTTTCAAGCTGCTGCAACACAGGATCAGGCGCGCGATTGGCAAATACATCGCCCGGAATAATCAACAGCGGCAATCGGTTGGCATAGGCCACCCCCGCCGCCGTGACGACATTCAACGCGCCTGGCCCAATCGACGTGGTCACCGCCATGGCGCGGCGGCGTTTTTGCGCCTTGGCAAAGGCAATCGCCGCATGGGCCATGGTTTGCTCGTTATGTCCGCGCCATGTGGGCAAAGACTCGCGCTGGGCATACAGCGCCTCGCCCAGACCTGCCACATTGCCATGGCCGAAAATCGCCCA
>CAXNIF010000294.1:0-3041 GCA_964202345.1 Cypionkella sp. | reverse complement strand
TCGGCTAAGTCGATCCCAAGGCTTTGCGCATCCTCTTGCGAGAGCACAATGCCGCTGGCCCCCGTATCTGCCATCATGGTGATTTTTTGGCCATTTATCGTCAGGTTCAGATAATAATGCCCATCTTGGGCGCGCGGGATGATGACACGCCCCGCCTCGACGTTTTGCTGGGGCAAGATGTCGCGGCGCAAATCCCCCCACAACCCATAACCCGCCGCCACGGCCAAAAAGATAAACCCCCATGCCGCCGCCACGCGCATCATCTCGCCCAGACGCGCGCGATATTCCATTAAGGCCCAGCCGCCCAAAGCGGCGAGCAAAAGCCCAAGATAAATCACCGAGGCAATGCTGTCACTATTCATCAAAAATCCCTTGGTTTTGGCCATAGATGGCATGACAAGGGCGGCCAAACAAGGGGCAGGCGGGGCCAAGTTGCGGCGCTAGTTTTGGGCGCTGTCCAATTTCTCTTGGGCAGCCAGCCACATCGCTTCGGCGCGATCCAGCGCTTCCATCACTTCGCCGTATTTCTTGTTCCAGGTTTCCAATTCGCCCTTGCGCGCATCGTCATAAAGGGCGGGGTCGGCCAGTTTGGTGGCCAGTTTGCTTTGCATATCCGATAGTTTGGCCAGCCGATCTTCGCAGGTTTTTACATCGGTGCGCAGGCGTTTTATCTCATCTTGGCTGGCTTTTTTGGGCTTTTGGGCGGCCTCTTTGACGGGTTTACTTGGCTCATCGCCTGCCAAAAGCTGGCGGCGATAGGCCTCTAGATCCTCGGTATAGGGGGCGACTGCGCCGCCTTTCACCAGCCAAAGCCGATCCGCCACCAAGGACAAAAGATGCATATCATGGCTGACCAAGATCACCGCCCCTGAATAGGCTGTCAGCGCCTCGACCAAGGCTTCGCGGGATTCGATATCAAGATGGTTTGTCGGCTCGTCCAAAATCAGCAAATGGGGGGCATCTATGGTGGCCAAAAGCAAAGACAGCCGCGCCTTTTGCCCGCCCGACAACCGCCCCACCACTGTTTCCGCCTGATCCGCCCCCAGCCCAAAAGAGGCCAATCGCGCGCGCAGTTTGGGCTGCCCTTCGCCCGGGCGCAGGCGCATGATGTGCTGCAACGGGGTTTCGTCGATGAACAGCTCATCCACTTGATGCTGGGCGAAATAGCCAATGCGCAGCTTGGACGAAGACACCATTTTGCCGGCCATGCTGGGCAGTTTACCCGCCAACAGCTTGGAGAGGGTAGATTTCCCTTCGCCATTGCGGCCCAATAGGGCAATGCGGTCGTCTTGATCGATGCGCAGTGATAGGTTTTTCAGCACTGCGCGCCCGTCATAGCCCACGCTGACCCCCTCCATCGAAATAATCGGCGGCGAGAGTTCCTCGGGTTCGGGAAAGGTAAACACAACCTTTTTGGCATCCTCGGGCGCGGTGATGATGTCCATTTTTTCCAGCATTTTGACGCGCGATTGCGCCTGCACAGCTTTGGACGCCTTGGCCTTAAAGCGATCGACAAAAGCCTGCAAATGCGCGCGCCGCGCCTCTTGTTTTTTAGCCTCATTGGCCTGAACAGCGCGTCTTTCGGCAAATTGGCGGGCAAATTGATCGTAGGGGCCAGACCAATAGGTCAATTGGCGATTGTCCAAATGCAAAATCCCCGAGACGGCGCGGTTCAGCAAGCCGCGATCGTGGCTGATAATCAGCACCGTATGGGGATATTTTTGCAAATAGGATTCAAGCCATAGCGCGCCTTCAAGATCAAGATAGTTGGTCGGCTCGTCCAGCAACAGGTAATCGGGCTGGGCAAACAACACCCCCGCCAGGGCCACGCGCATACGCCAACCCCCCGAAAAATCGCTGCAAGGTTTCAATTGCGCCGCTGCATCAAAACCAAGTCCCTTCAGAATGGCCGAAGCGCGCCCCTCTGCCGACCATGCGTCAATATCGGCCAATCGCGCCTGCACTTCGGCAATGCGGTGGGCATCCGTAGCGGTTTCCGCCTCGGCCAGCAGGCTGGCTCTTTCGGTATCGGCGGCCAAAACTGTATCTAGCAATGAGGTGGACGAAGACGGCACCTCTTGGGCCACGCCGCCAATGCGGGCGCGGTTGGGCATGGAAATTTCGCCGCCTTCCAGCGCGAGCTCTTTTTTAATCAATTTAAACAGCGTGGTCTTGCCCGCGCCATTACGCCCCACCAGCCCCACCTTGTGGCCCGTGGGAATAGTGGCCGATGCCCCTTCGAACAGGGGGCGGCCTTCGACGTTATAGGTGATATCTTCAATTTTTAACATGGGCGGGGGATGCCCGATGGCGCGGGCGGCGTCAACTGCGCAAAGCGGCTTTTCAACTGCAAATCCGCATGATAGCAGGCGCGCATCTGATTTCGGGCAAGTCCCCCAACCAAACGGAGAGCCACATGGCCATTGAACGCACCCTTTCCATCATCAAACCCGATGCCACCAAGCGCAACTTGACGGGTAAAATCGTGGCCAAATTCGAAGACGCTGGTCTGCGCGTTGTTGCATCCAAGCGCATTCACCTGACCAAAGCACAAGCCGGCGCATTCTACGCCGAACACGCTGGGCGCGGCTTTTACGGCGAATTGTGCGATTTCATGGCCTCCGAACCCGTTGTCGTGCAGGTTTTGGAAGGCGAGAATGCCATTGCCAAAAACCGCGAAGTGATGGGCGCCACAGACCCCGCCGAAGCGGCTGCTGGCACAATCCGCAAAGAATTTGCGCTGTCCAAGGGCGAAAACTCGGCCCATGGTTCGGACAGTGCAGCTTCGGCCGCGCGCGAGATTGCATTTTTCTTCTCGGGTCTTGAATTGGTCGGCTAAGGGCGTTCGATCACCCCGAAAAATTGGAGGGCCGCTTCTAATTCAGAGCGGCCCTTTGCGTCTGATCTGGCATAATCCGCTTTTATTGCATCAAACTTTTTTCGAAAATTTGCTTTTTCAGCGCCTTTGCAATCGTTCCAAGGTCTGCCCTGCAACGCCATATGCAAAACATAATAGCTGATGAAATGAGGGAGCGTGCCCG
>CAXNIF010000293.1:0-3044 GCA_964202345.1 Cypionkella sp. | reverse complement strand
TGCTCAGGCGAATGGCACTGGCCGCTTGCACCGCATCATAGCCCATCGCCTGCAAGGTTTTGCTGGCGCGCACCTTACCCGACGAGCAGGCTGAACCGGCCGAAATCGCAAAGCCCGCCAAATCCATTGCCATCACCTGCGTCTCGCCTTTCCAGCCTGGCGCGATCACGCACAAGGTGTTGGGCAGGCGCGCCGCGCTATTCCCGACAGAAATAGTGCCAAATCCCTGCGCCGACAATGCCTGTTCTAGAATATTTCTAATTTCGGCCACCTCATCCCAAAGGCCATTGGCCAAATCGCGCGCCGCAGCGCGGGCGGCGGCGGCAAAACCGGCAATGCCAATCAAATTTTCCGTGCCCGCGCGGCGCCCTGATTCTTGGCCGCCGCCTTTCAATTGGGCGGGCAGATCAATGCCCTGCCGCAAAATCAGCGCGCCCACGCCCTTTGGCCCGCCCAATTTATGCGCCGAGGTCAGCGCCATTTGACAGCCCAGCCAGTTAAAGGCGATGGGCAGTTTGCCAAAGGCTTGGGTGATGTCGCAAACGGCCACCCCTTGGGGCAGGTTTTGCACAATGCCTGTTTCTGAATTGGCCAATTGCAGCGCGGTTTGCGGCGGGTTTATCACCGATACCGCGCCTTGGGCATCACAGCATAGCCGCGCCTGCGCCCAAGCCAAGACAGCCTCATGTTCAATGGCGGCGCAGTCCAAATCGCGCCCCGCGCAAGCCAGCGCCGCCGCCTCTGTCGCGCCCGAGGTAAACACAATATCACTGCCTTCGGCCCCAACGGCGGCGGCAATATCGGCCCGCGCCTTGGCCAGCAGCGCCTTGGCCGCGCGCCCCTCGCGGTGCACCGAAGAGGGATTGCCCAGCACATCCATCGCCGCCAGCATCGCCGCCCGCGCCTCGTTGCGCAGCGGCGTTGTGGCGTTCCAATCCAAATAGACGCGCGTCATTCATCCACCACGCGAAACAGCGCAGGCACGGCAGGGCATGGCACCAAGGCATTGCCCACAACATCTGACAGACGGGTCTGGTGCAAATAAACATAGACCTGCGCCGACAGCCCCTGCCACAGCCGATTGGTCAGGCTTTGCGCCCGCGATCCCGATACCCCGCCCGAAGCCCCCGCCCCCGTGTGCAAAGCGTCCACATTTTCTTCGACGGCCTCTAGCACTTGGGTGATACGAATCGCATCTGGGCTATGGGCCAAGCGATACCCGCCCCCGGGCCCGCGCACCGCCTCGACCAGACCCGCGCGGCGCAGTTTGACGAAAAGCTGTTCCAAATAGGGCAGCGAGACATCCTGCCTTTCGGCAATATGCGACAGGGTGGTCAATTCGCCTTTGGGGGCCAGCGCCAAATCGGTCAAGGCCAACATGGCGTAACGCCCCTTGGTTGACAGTTTCATGGCCCTCTCCCCTTGATCACGGATGGTTTTCATTGACGCGCCCGCCCGCCCGCCGTAACAGATCACAGCGAGGCTTGGAACGATTTAGAATGGCTCTAAATTAGGCAAGCGATTTTGTCAACAATTCGCGCAAGCGACAATACAAGGTGCGGCAATGCCCGAAGTTATTTTCTCTGGCCCCGAAGGACGATTGGAAGGGCGCTATCACCCGCAAAAGGAACGTGACGCGCCGATTGCCATCGTTTTGCACCCGCACCCTGCCTATGGCGGCACAATGAACAATAAGGTGACGTATAATTTGCATTATGCGTTCTATAGCCTTGGCTTTACCGTCATGCGGTTCAATTTTCGCGGCGTCGGGCGCTCGCAGGGCGAGTATGACGAAGGTATCGGCGAGTTGTCTGACGCCGCCTCGGCGCTGGATTATTTGCAGGCAATGAACCAAAACGCCAAACATTGCTGGGTGGCGGGGTTTTCCTTTGGGGCGTGGATTGGGATGCAATTGCTGATGCGGCGGCCCGAAATCACGGGGTTCATCTCGGTCGCGCCGCCCGCCAATCTGTATGATTTTTCCTTTTTGGCGCCCTGCCCTGCTTCGGGTTTGATCATCAATGGCAGCGCCGACAAAGTGGCCCCGCCAAAAGACACCGTGACTTTGGTCAACAAGCTGCACGAACAAAAGGGCATTACCATCACGCATGAAATCGTCGAAGGGGCAGATCACTTTTTCAAAGATGAAGACGCCCACATGAAGCCGATGATTGATACAGTGTCCTCTTACGTCAAGCGCCGCTTGACCGAGCAGACGAGGTAGCGATGCCGCGCGCGGGCCACTGGGCTTTGCCGCCGCGCATGGGCCAGGGCGCATGAGCGCGCCCCAACGCCTAGAGGCACAATTTGCCTTTTTGAACGAGGCGGATCGCCTGAAATCCGTGCTGCGCGCCACCACGCTGGTGGATGGCTCGCGCCCAGAAAACTCGGGCGAGCATAGCTGGCATTTGGCGCTGTATGCCATGGTTTTGGCCGATCAGGCGGGGCCTGATGTGGACATCACCCGCGTGATCAAAATGCTGATTTTGCACGATTTGGTCGAAATAGACGTGGGCGATGTGCCGATCCACTCCGCAGATGGTCAGGCGCATTCTAGCACAACCGTGCAAGAGGCCGAGGCGCGCGCCGCCACTCGCATTTTCGGCCTGCTGCCCCCCGATCTGGCCGCCCCCTTTCGCGCCCTGTGGGATGAATTTGAGGCCGCCGAAACCCCAGACGCCATTTTTGCCAAATCGCTCGACCGCGTGCAGCCCGTGATGGCCAACCTGATGTCGGGCGGCGGCACGTGGAACACCTACCGCGTCACCGAACAGCAATTGCACGACCGCGTGGGCGTTAAGATTGCGCGCGGCGCGCCGCGCCTGTGGGAATGGGTGCGCGCCAAATGCACAAGCTATTTTCAGTCATAAATCTTAGTGATTAATTTCGGTATACCACCGTATACCACCTTTCCAAACGCTCGATTTTCCGCTATAGGGCGCGCAACCATCCAACCATAGGGGCATGATATGACCAAAATCAAAGTCGCCAATCCCGTCGTCGAACTTGACGGCGATGAGATGACCCGCATCATCTGGGATTTC
>CAXNIF010000292.1:0-3071 GCA_964202345.1 Cypionkella sp. | reverse complement strand
CTGCATTTCACGCCTTTGATTTGGCGCGGGCGGCGGGATTACCGCTGATTTTCGACATTGATTATCGCCCCTATTCTTGGGCTTCGCCGCAAGACGCGTCCCAAGCCTATTCGCAAGCAGCGGCGCTGTGCGATGTGATTGTTGGCAATGATGTCGAGTTTGGCTTTATGGCGGGCGCGTATGATCAGGGGCTTGAAAAAGCCCGCGCCCTGCTGCGCCAAGGCGCGCAGATCGTTGTTTATAAACTTGGCGAAAAAGGCGCGATCACCCTAACGGCTGAGGGCGAGATCAAGACAGGCATCTATGAAACCGCCGCCCTCAAACCCACGGGCGCGGGGGATGCGTTTTTGGGCAATTTTATCGCCAGCCTGTCGCGGGGCGCTGCCGTGAAACAGGCTGTTCTAGACGGATCCGCTGCCGCTGCGATTGTGGTGTCAAAGGTCGGCTGCGCCCCCGCCATGCCCACGCCTGCGGAATTGGCGCGCTTTATGACGCAACACGCTGGCCCCACCTTAGCCCCATAGGATCAAGATGCATATTGCCCCCCATGACAACCAAAACCGCCCCATCGTGGATTGCGAACATCCACTCGTCCCCTATGTCTATTTCAACATCCTGCGGCTGACGGCCGGTCAACATTTTGACTATCGCACAGCGGGATATGAAACCTGCGTTGTGCCCGCCACGGGGACGGTGACGGTGGAATGCGCCGGCGAGACCTTTGCGCATATTGGGCATCGCGGCGTCGATGTCTGGGACGGGGAGCCCGAAGGCGTTTATGTTCCCAGCGATACAGGCTGCCGGGTGACGGCGCTGACGGGTACCGAAGTTTTCATCGCGGGGGCAAAATTTGCGCCCACGCTAACCCCTTTTGCGGTGCGGGCCGCCGATATTGACCGCGTGCAATACGGCTCGGACGAGACGAAAACCCATCGCAAGATCAAACATATTCTTGGCGCGGCCTATCATGATCGTGTCGGGCGTCTGCTGGTGAGCGAGTTATACACCGTGGGCGCTGGCGGCTGGTCTGGCTTTCCCAGTCACAAACACGACACCGACCGCCTGCCCGACGAAAGCCGCCATGACGAATGCTATAACTTTCGCTTTCGCCCTGATTACGGGTCTGGCCTGCAGATGCTGCAGCGGATCGACAATGAGCCGGGCGAGGCCTATCACATCATGAACCGCTCGACGGTGTTGATCGACAAGGGCTATCATCCGTGCTGCGTCTTGCCGGGATATGAGATGTATTATTTCACCATCCTTGGCGGTCAAAGCCAGCGCAGTTTGAAGCAATTTTTTCAGCCCACCCACGCAGCGCAGTTGCACACAATTCCCGGCATTATGGATATGGTGGCCAAGTTTAAATGACATGCGCAACGCTGGCCCAGGTTTTGCAATCGGCCAATAGCGGCGGTTATGCCGTGCCGGGTTTGGTTTGTCTGGGTTGGGAGGATATGCGCGCCTTTGTCGCCGCCGCCGAAGCCGAAGGCGCGCCGATCATATTGCAAGCAGGCCCCGGTTGCCGCGCGCATACGCCCTTGCCGATCCTTGCGCAGATGATGCGGCACTTGGCCGAAGCTGCCTTGGTTCCCGTGGTGATCCATCTAGACCACGGCTATAGCTTGGATGATTGCCACGCAGCTTTGGACTTGGGGTTCACCTCGGTGATGGTGGATGGCTCGAAACTGCCCCTTTCGCAAAACATAGACCTTACGGCAGGTGTGGCAGAGTTGGCCCATCGTTTTGGCGCATCATGCGAAGGGGAAATTGGATTTGTCGGCTATGCGGGGGGGGATTCCTCTGCGGGGACAGACCCAAAGCAGGCCGCCCAATTTGCCCAAGAGACAGGCATTGACGCCATGGCGATTTCCATCGGCAATCTTCACTTGCAGCAAACGGCGGGCGCGGGGCTGGATTTGGTCCGTCTTTCAGAAATTGAAAAATGCACAAATGTGCCTTTGGTCATTCACGGCGGCTCTGGCGTGCCAAAGGCGCAACGCGCCCAATTGGCAGCATTAAGCCGCATCGCCAAGTTCAATATCGGCACCGAATTGCGCATGGCCTTTGGCGCAGCGCTGCGCGACACTTTGGCCCATGACCCCGCGCAATTTGACCGAATTATCATTCTAAAACAGACCGAACTGCCCGTCATGCAAGCAGCCCGCGCGGTGATACGAAATTTGGGGGCATCGGGGCGCGGGTGAAGGGAGACCGCCTCTTGGGATGATCCCTATTTGACATTAAACTTGCACAAGGCAAGCCACGCCGCTTACGCCAAATGCGGGCGGAAGGCGGCGATAACTTGGGCGTAGACATCGCGTTTAAAGGGAACGATTTCGGCCAGCATCTCATCGGCCGCGATCCATTTCCAAGCCGAAAATTCGGGGGAGTCTGTGGCGATGTTGATTTGCGCATTCGTGCCCAAAAAGCGCAGCAAAAACCACTTTTGTCGCTGGCCACGATACTTTCCGCCCCATACTTTGCCCAGCAATTCGTCTGGCAAATCATAGGTGACCCAATCGGCGGTCTTGTCCAAGATCTGCACATGATCTGCCGTCACGCCGGTCTCTTCGCGCAACTCCCGCAAGGCGGCGTCGCGAGGTTTTTCACCCGCGTCGATGCCGCCTTGGGGCATTTGCCACGCGCGCGAGGGGCTGTCTTTGCGTTGGCCTGCAAAGATCAATCCCTGCGCATTGATCAGACAAATCCCGACACAAGGGCGGTAGGGCAGACCGCTCATGGCTTTTCGGCCACGGCATTGAGCCCGCGCAAAATATCCACGGCATAGGCCAGTTGATAATCTTCATCGCGCAGCTTGGCGGCCTCGATGGTGCGGGCGCGTTCCTCTTCCAACAATTTGATCTCATCTTCTGACATCGAATCATTGCTGATGGCACCGCGCAAATCGGCTTCGGATTGCAGATTATCGGCGTCTTGTGCCGCCTGCGCCTCAAGACCTTCGGACTCGGGGTCACGCGGGGGTTGGTTCACCACGATATCCGGCATCACGCCCAAAGATTGAATCGAGCGGCCCGAAGGCGTGTAATAGCGCGCCGTGGTGATGCGCA
>CAXNIF010000291.1:0-3071 GCA_964202345.1 Cypionkella sp. | reverse complement strand
GTGATCATGTTCTTCACATAGTCGGCGTGGCCGGGGCAATCAACGTGCGCGTAGTGACGCGCTTCGGTTTCATATTCAACGTGCGCCGTCGAAATCGTGATCCCGCGCGCGCGCTCTTCGGGCGCACCGTCAATCTGGTCATAGGCGCGGAATTCGCCAAAATACTTCGTGATCGCCGCCGTCAGCGTCGTCTTGCCATGGTCAACGTGACCAATCGTCCCAATGTTGACGTGCGGTTTCGTCCGTTCAAACTTTGCCTTTGCCATGATGGCCTCCTATTTTGTATCGATGTGGCAGGTCGCCCTGCCCTACAAGGGTGGTAGGGCGGGCATCAGCCCGCCACACCGGTTAAGCGTATTTCTTTTGAATTTCGTCCGAGATGTTTTGCGGCACCGCGTCGTAATGATCAAACTCCATCGAGAACACAGCGCGGCCCGAGGTCATCGAACGCAAAGTGTTGATGTAGCCGAACATATTGGCCAGCGGCACCATGGATGCGATCACATTGGCATTGCCACGGCTGTCTTGACCGGTGACCATACCCCGACGCGACGTCAAATCGCCAATCACGCCGCCTGTGTATTCTTCGGGCGTCACAACTTCGACTTTCATGATCGGTTCCAGCAATTTTGCGCCAGCTTTTTTCAAGCCGTCACGCATTGCTGCGCGGGTAGCAATCTCAAAGGCCAGAACCGATGAGTCGACGTCGTGATATGCGCCGTCCAGCAAAGCCACTTTGAAATCGATCACAGGGAAACCAGCCAGCGGCCCCGAATCCATCACCGACTTGATGCCTTTTTCAACACCGGGGATGTATTCTTTTGGAACAGCCCCGCCAACGATACGCGATTCGAAGGAATAGCCTTCGCCTGGTTCGGTTGGGGTAATTTCCAACTTGATCCGCGCAAACTGACCCGTGCCACCCGTTTGTTTCTTGTGGGTATAGTCAATTTCTGTCGCCACCGAGATTGTCTCGCGGTACGCCACCTGCGGCGCACCAATATTTGCCTCGACTTTGAATTCGCGGCGCATACGATCCACCAAGATATCAAGGTGAAGTTCGCCCATGCCCTTCATGATCGTTTGGCCCGATTCGATATCGGTTTCCACACGGAAGGACGGATCTTCGGCGGCCAGACGTGCCAGCGCGATACCCATTTTCTCTTGGTCGGCCTTGGTTTTCGGCTCTACGGCGATTTCGATCACGGGAACGGGGAAGGTCATGGTTTCCAAAACCACGGGCGCTGCGGGATCACACAAAGTGTCCCCAGTTGTGGTTTCTTTCAGACCGCCCAATGCGATGATGTCGCCTGCGAAGGCTTCGGAGATTTCTTCGCGTTCGATGGCATGCATCATCATCATACGACCAACACGCTCTTTGCGCTGCTTGGTCGCGTTCAGCATGCCATCGCCCTTGGCCAATTTGCCCGAATAGATACGGGTAAAGGTCAGCGAGCCAACAAAGGGGTCGTTCATGATCTTGAATGCCAGCGCCGAGAAAGGCTGCGCATCATCTGCCGAGCGGGCGATGCTGCGGGTTTCCGTCTCGTCGCCCGGAGCAAAGCCCATATAGGGCGGCACGTCCAGCGGGCTGGGCAGATAGTCGATCACCGCGTTCAATAGCGGCTGAACACCCTTGTTCTTAAAGGCAGAGCCCGCAAACACAGGAATGAAGTCAATCGCCAAGGTGCCTTTGCGGATCAATTTGCGCAACGTGGCAGGATCAGGCTCGTTGCCTTCAAGATAGGCTTCCATCGCGGCATCGTCTTGGCCGACGGCGGTTTCCAAAAGGTTCAAGCGCCATTCGTCTGCCATATCCTTCAGGTCAGCGCGGATCGGTTGACGCACCCAAGATGCGCCCAAATCTTCGCCCTGATAAACCCATTCTTCCATCGTCACCAGATCGATGATGCCTTCCAGCTTATCCTCGGCCCCGATGGGCAAAGCCACTGGCACAGCATTCGCGCCCGTGCGATCTTTGATCATGCGCACGCAATTGAAATAGTCTGCGCCCGTTTTGTCCATTTTGTTGACAAAAACAATGCGCGGCACTTTGTAGCGGTCTGCCTGACGCCAGACAGTTTCGGTTTGCGGCTCAACGCCCGCGTTGCCGTCCAGCAAAACGACGGCACCATCAAGCACTGCCAGCGAACGCTCGACTTCGATGGTAAAGTCAACGTGGCCGGGGGTGTCGATGATGTTAAAGCGGTGGCGCTCGTCCACAGGGCCGGTTTCGCCTGCGTCAATCGTGCGATTCCAAAAGGTGGTTGTCGCCGCCGAGGTGATCGTGATGCCACGCTCTTGCTCTTGCTCCATCCAGTCCATGGTGGCCGCGCCATCATGGACTTCACCGATTTTATGCGATTTGCCTGTGTAATACAGGATACGCTCGGACGTGGTGGTTTTGCCCGCATCAATATGGGCAATAATCCCAAAGTTACGGTATCGGTCTAGCGGATAGTCGCGTGCCATGTGCGGATCCCTTACCAGCGATAGTGGCTGAACGCTTTGTTTGCGTCGGCCATTTTATGGGTGTCTTCCCGCTTTTTGACGGCGGTACCACGGTTGTTCACGGCATCCGACAATTCGGCGGCCAAACGCTCTTCCATGGTGTTTTCGTTGCGCTTGCGGGCAGCGATAATCAGCCAGCGAATGGCCAATGCCTCGCGGCGCTCGGTGCGCACTTCGACAGGCACCTGATAGGTGGCACCGCCGACGCGGCGCGAGCGCACTTCGACCGATGGTTTCACATTGTCCAAAGCTTCGTGGAACGCAGCAATTGGCTCGCGCTTAAGCTTGGATTCGACGCGGCTGAGCGCGCCGTAAACAATAGATTCTGCGATGGATTTTTTGCCATCCAGCATCAAGTTGTTCATAAATTTTGTCAGAACCTTATCGCCATATTTGGCATCAGGCAGGATTTCGCGCTTTTCAGCGGCGTGACGACGTGACATATCTTGATCCCCTTACTTCGGACGCTTCGCGCCATATTTCGAACGACGCTGACGACGCTCTTTAACGCCTTGGGTATCCAAAACGCCGCGAAGGATGTGATAGCGCACACCTGGCAA
>CAXNIF010000290.1:0-3084 GCA_964202345.1 Cypionkella sp. | reverse complement strand
GGCGGGCAGCTTTTTGTTTCTGCCGTTGGCCGCTGTTCTTTACAAAGGGATTCCATCCATCTTTGATCTGCCGCAAGGGTTTACGGCCGCCGCGGCGCGGTCGGTTTTTGTGGCCATCTGTGCGGGGGCCCTGGCAGTGATGGCCGCCTTATCCTTGGCGCTAGCGCGGGCAAAGGGGGCGGGGATTTGGGCAGAAATCATCGCCATGTTGCCGCTTGGCACATCAGCTTTGGCGCTGGGAACGGGGGTGTTTATGGTGCTTTTCCCGCTTTTTCCGCCCCAAGTCATCGCTGTCGAGTTGGCGATTTTGTTCAATGCCGCTTTTGCCCTGCCCTTTCTTTTTCGCATCCTTTTGCCCGCTTGCCGCGAGATTGAGGCCAATTTCGGTCGGTTGTCGGCACAGTTGGGGCTGACGGGCGCGGCGGAAATGCGGGTTTTGTTTTTGCCGCGACTGCGGCGGCCCATCGGATTTGGGATGGGCCTGGCCGTGGCCATGGCCATGGGTGATTTTGGCGTTATTGCGCTGTTTGGCGGGCAAGACCAAACGGTTCTGCCTGTTCTTATCGCCCGATTGATGGGCAGCTACCAAATGCAAGCGGCGGCCAGCGTCACGCTTTGGCTGGTGGTCATCGCCTTTGCGCTGTTTTGGCTGTTTGACACCCTAGGAGGCCGCGATGCTGACGCTTGAGTCATTGCTTGTGCAGCAGGGTGGATTTACCCTAACCGCCAACCTGTCCGTGCCTGTGGGCGCGCATGTGGCGGTGATGGGGCCATCAGGGGCGGGCAAATCGACATTGTTGCTGGCGATCGCGGGTTTTTGCGCGCTGCGGTCAGGCCGTATCCTATGGCAAGGGATGGATATCGCCCGACTTGCCGCGCCGCTTCGGCCAGCGGCGATGCTGTTCCAAGATCAAAATCTGTTTCCCCACCTCAGCTTGCTGGAAAACGTCGTGCTTGGCTTAACGGCGGGCAAGCGCGCGGGCGCTGATCAAATTCAGGCAGCGCAGGCGGCTTTGGCCCGTGTTGGTCTGGGCGGATTGGACAAGCGCAAACCTGCACAAATTTCGGGAGGTCAGGCGGCGCGGGCGGCTTTGGCGCGGATGTTGCTACAAGCGCGCCCAATTTGGCTGCTGGACGAGCCTTTTGCCGCCCTAGATCAGCAATTGCGCCGCGACATGCTGGCCCTGACCGCCAAAGTCGCGCGCGAAACGAAGGCGACGGTGTTGATGGTGACGCATCAAACTCAAGATGCCGCAGCTTTTGCAGATCTGGTCATCGCCTTAGATAAAGGCAATGCGCATGCCCCGATAAGTGCAGATGTTTACTTGTCCAAAAGCCTGTAAAAAAGCCCCGCGCATGTAAGGCGGGGCTTTTGTTTTTTGCGCGATCAGGCGGTTTTCTTTGGCCCTTTGACGCCCGCCCAAAGCCGCTTGTTTGTCAGATAAAGTAAAGTGGACAGCAATATCAGCAGCAAAACAGCCTTAAAGCCCGATTCTTTACGCGCCGTCAGCTGTGGCTCTGCTGTCCACATCAAAAAGGCGGAAACGTCTTGTGACATTTGTTCCACAGTGGCAGGGGTGCCATCTGCATAGGTCACAAGATCATCTGACAGGGGCGGTGTCATCGAAATCCAGCCGCCCGGGAAAGCCGTATTTTCATAAAAATAGCTGCCCGCCTCTTCTTTTTCTTCGCCTGTATAGCCGGCCAACAAAGAAGCGATATATTCAGGCCCGCCCATTCCCTTGAAGAACTGGTTCAAGCCCAGGCCGTAAGGGCCATGAAAGCCCGCCCGCGCCTTGGCCATCAAAGAAAGGTCAGGGGCGCCTGCGGCTGTATTGGCTGGGAAATTGTCGGTGGCCAGCGCTTCGCGCTCTTCACCGGTTTCCTTGTCAATCACACTGTAATTCTTGGCATAGGCCCGCACCTGATCTTCGGGCAAATGGGGGCCGCTTTCGTCAGACAAAGTGCGGATTGGCACATATTTCAGCCCATGGCAGGCGGAACAAACCTCGGTGAACACTTGCAGACCGCGCTGCAATTGCATTTGGTCATAGCTGCCAAAGGGGCCTTCGAAGCTAAAGTTGTAATCGGTAACTTTGGCCTCACCGCCTGCGGCAAGGGCTGCGCCTGTGGTGATCGCCAAGGCCGAGACAGCGCTGATTGCGATTTTACGAAACATCTTCATCAGATCCTTTCTCTCACTCAGCCGGATTGGCGTAGTGCGAATTGAAGTCTTCTTCAATCGTGGCAGGGGTTGGCAGGGGCTTTTCGAACAGACCCAGCAGCGGCAGGATCACCAAGAAATAGGCGAACCAATAGGCCGAGGCGATCAGGGCAATCCAGCCATTCAACTCATTGGCCTCTTGCGAGCCGACCCACATCAAAACGACAAAGTCGATCACCAAGAGCCAAAACCACGCTTTGAACTTTGGCCGATACCGACCCGAGCGCACCGAAGAAGTATCCAGCCAAGGGGCCAGCGCCATCACGGCAATGGCGGCAAACATGGCCAGAACGCCAAAGAACTTGGCATCCACGATCCCAAAGGTCACAAATTGCACCAATTGCACCAACCAAACATCGGCGGTGAAAGCGCGCAAAATGGCGTAGAAAGGCAAGAAATACCATTCCGGCACGATATGCGCGGGCGTCGCCAGTGGGTTCGCTTCGATATAGTTGTCAGGGTGGCCAAGGAAGTTTGGCATAAATCCAACAATCGCAAAAAAGACTGCCAGCAAAACGGCCAAAGCGAAAAGATCCTTGATCACGTAATAGGGCCAGAACGGCACCGTATCTTTGGCGGCATCGGCCTTGGAGGTGCGGCGCACCTCTACCCCTGTTGGGTTGTTATTGCCCGTGGTGTGAAAGGCCCAAATATGCAGGCCCACCAAGGCGGCAATCACAAAAGGCATCAAATAATGCAAGCTGAAGAAACGGTTCAGCGTGGCATTATCCACCGCTGGCCCACCCAAGAGCAGGGTTTGCAAGCTTTCTCCAATGCCGGGGATCGCACCAAACAGACCGGTGATCACAGTTGCGCCCCAGAACGACATTTGCCCCCAAGGCAGAACATAACCCATAAAG
>CAXNIF010000289.1:0-3115 GCA_964202345.1 Cypionkella sp. | reverse complement strand
TCGGTGCGCATGACCGCTTCGCCCGACAAATAGGCGTCAGGCGGGTCTTGCGCCCATTCACTGGCGCGCGCCAGCACCCGCGCAATGGCCCCCGCCCCGTCAGATGAGGACAAAGATGCATCCACTGCCTTGCCACGCCAACGCCGATTAGACGATAAGATGACTTTGCCTTCGCTATCGGTGACCAAAATTGTGTCTTGCAATTCCGCCCATGATCTTTCGTGGCGCGATAAGTCAGCCGCCACGACAATCACGCCCAAGCTGCGCCCATCTTGAACCAACTTGCGCGAATAGGTGAATTCAACGCCGCCGCCCGCAAGGGTTGAGGTGTCAAACACCGTCTCATTAGACCGCAGCGCATTCACAAAAGAAGGGCGTTCGCGAAAGTTAGCCCCCAGAATATTGCGGTTTGTCGCCCCCACAACGCGGCCATTGATATCCAGCAAATATATGGACGCAACATTGATTTCCCGCCGAACAGAAATCAGGCGGCGCGTGGTGGCGGTGAAAATCCCGTCGATCAAGGCCGAGGTGAGCGAGGGATCACTGGCCAGCAACAAGGGCACAACCGATGTGCGCTGCAAATCACCTAGAATATTTCCCGAATACAAGGCAAGTCGCAAAACGGCCTTATTTCGGGTGGTCTCGGTAAAGCGGTCGGTCAGCATTTGATTGGTGATGACCAAGATGGTCACGCCAAGCCCCACCAAAAGGGCCATCACAAGCCGCATGGATAAATTTGGGCGCTCTCCCGCCGCGCGCGGCGGGGGCGGCGCGTTTGACAAAGGCGCGCGAGAGAAAATCGAACGAATATTCATGGCTGAAACCTATGCGCCTTGGCGCGAGGTCTCAAGCCCAAGGCTTTAGACAAGCGCCATCCCGCCGAGCAGGCTTGCAAAGACGCCCGCGCCCGCCAAGCCGCCGGTTTGCCCGTCAACGGCCCGTTCAGGATGGGGCATCATGCCCAAAACGCGGCGGTTTTGCGACAAAACCCCCGCGATATCGCCCATGGATCCATTGGGATTTTGGGCATAGCGCCATGCAATGCGATCTTCGCCTTGTAGCCGCCTAAGGCCCTCTGGATCGATGGTATAATTACCATCGTGATGGGCCACGGGAAGGGAAATGATCTGAGATTTCGCATAGGCCGAGGTGAAGGCACTGTCTTGGGTGGCCACCACCAAATCTACGTCTTTGCATATAAACTTCAGCCCCGCGTTGCGCATGAGCGCACCGGGCAAAAGGCCCATTTCAGTAATCACTTGAAAGCCGTTGCAAATGCCCAACACATAACCGCCCCGACTGGCATGTTCGCGCAGTGCCCCTGCAATGGGGCTTTGCGCGGCAATCGCACCGCAGCGCAAATAATCACCAAAGGAAAAGCCGCCCGGAACGCCCACGACATCAACACCCGGCGGGAGGGCATTGTCCTTGTGCCAAACCTGCGTGGTCTCAAACCCGGCGCCTTGGAAGGCCATGATCAAATCGCGGTCGCAATTAGATCCTGGAAAGGTAATGACGGCAGCTTTCATCAAAGACTCCTGCGACTGGTGCGACGGTTGGGCGGGTTAGATAATCTCGATTTGGTAACTTTCGATCACGACATTGGCCAAAAGTTTATCGCACATCGATACAACCATCGCGCGTGCAGCGGCGGGATCGTCTTGCGCCAAATCCAATTCAATCACTTTGCCCTGGCGAACGCCTGTCACACCGTCAAAGCCAAGACTGCCCAGCGCGTGGCGCACCGCTTCGCCCTGCACATCCAAAACCCCTGATTTCAGCATGACGGTCACGCGCGCTTTCATCGGAAACTCCTGATAGACTTTTCTCGCCCCTTAGCCAACCAAACGTGCAGGGGCAAGAGGCATTACATCACCAAAGCCCGCATTCAATTGATCAAAGAGGGTTTGATCTGATGGGTCACATTGCTGGGCAATACGCCCAGACGCCGCGCCAATTCCGTGTAAACATCGCTAAGGGCCGTTGTGTCCACCGGGGGCGGCATCTCGCCCATTTGGCGCGGTTTTTCGGCAGGTTTGTCGGTCGAGACTCGCAAATCCCACAGGCGGCAGGTGTCTGGGCTGATTTCATCTGCCAAAATCAGCCGCATAAAATCGCCTTCCCACACGCGGCCCACTTCGATACGAAAATCAGCCAGCCGCACGCCGATCCCCAGCATCAGCCCCGATAGAAAATCATTCACCCGCAAGCCAATGCGGATGATATCATCAATATCTTGCTGACTGGCCCAGTTGAACGCCATGATATGTTCTTCCGACACCATCGGCTTATGCGGCAACGCGGGGTTTTTCAGAAAATATTCGACAATCGGCCCGGGCAAAGGCGTGCCCTCTGGTATGCCCAGATTTGCCGTCATCTCCCCCGCCGCATAATTGCGCACCACGATTTCCAAAGGCAGCATTTCGGCCATTTGAACCATTTGCTCGCGCATGTTCACGCGGCGCATGAAATGGGTCTGCACCCCGATACCATTGAGACCTGACATGAAAAACTCGGAAAGGCGGTTGTTCAAAACGCCTTTGCCATCGACGGCCGCGGGCGATGCCTCCTCTGGCGTGGGGGCGCTGTCGTCTTTGAAATAGGCGATAAGCGTTCCCGGCTCTGGCCCCTCATACAGGATTTTGGCCCCGCCTTCGTAAATTTTCTTGCGCCGCGCCATGTGGCCCCCAATCAGAACGGATATCCTCAGCCTATAGGGCAAGGGGCGAGGCGGGGCAAGCGCGCGCAATCTGTGCGCAATTCCCCCTTGCAGCCAAGCCCAAGCAAGGCCATATCAAGGACAACACAACACCTATCCGAAGGGGCCAGACATGACCAGCTTTGACGACCGCGAAAACGCCTTTGAGGCAAAATTTGCCCATGATGCAGATATGCAATTTCGTGCCGAGGCACGGCGCAACAAATTGCTGGGGCTTTGGGCGGCGGGCCTGCTGGGCAAAGCCGGCGATGAGGCGGCCCAATATGCCGCAGAGGTTGTCGCATCTGATTTCGATGAGGCTGGGATCGAAGACGTTGTGCGCAAAGTGGCCGCTGATTTGGACGGACGGGCAAGCGCCGATGAGATTCGGGCCAAAATGGGCGCGCTGATGGC
>CAXNIF010000288.1:0-3119 GCA_964202345.1 Cypionkella sp. | reverse complement strand
GCTGAGCAACTTGGTGGACATCTATCGCGGCAGGGCATGATTTCGCTTTGAAATGGCGCGGATTTATGCGATATTTTCATCATGCCCCCATGCAAGAGGGGCGATGAGGCGCAGGTTTACATGTTTGAAAAATCCGTCAGCTCGGCTGTCATTGGGGGCTTTGTTCTTGTGGTCGTCATGATCATGGGGGCATCATTTATTGTCTCGGCGGTGCAGGGCGAATTTGGGGTGATGCGGCGCATTCAACTCAATGCCGAGATTGAGGTTTTGCGCGCCGAACGTGACGCGCTGCAAATCGAATTGCATGCTATGGAAAATCTGACGTTGCGCTTGTCAGATGATTATCTTGACCTTGATCTGCTCGATGAGCGCGCCCGCATTGTGCTGGGCTATCTGCGCGCGGACGAGGTGGTTATCCGTTAAAGATTGCTGCATTGCCGCGAAAACCTGGCAGCTCAGATAGGGTTTGCCCTTATTTCTCCGATGTGATATAAATGGTTTAACATTAAACCATTTAATGGTTATCTGCGGGAGGATATCCTTTGGCCACAAAACCCACCAGCCCCGATGCGGGCAAGAAATCCAACGTCTCGAAAGACGAATTGCTGAAATATTACCGCGAGATGTTGCTGATTCGCCGCTTTGAAGAAAAGGCAGGCCAGCTTTATGGCATGGGGTTGATCGGCGGGTTTTGTCACCTCTACATCGGGCAAGAAGCCGTTGTCGTTGGGCTAGAGGCCTGCACCAAAGAGGGCGATAAGCGCGTAACCTCTTACCGCGATCACGGCCATATGTTGGCTTGCGGGATGGATGCGAATGGCGTGATGGCAGAATTGACAGGCCGCGCCGGGGGCTATTCACGCGGCAAAGGCGGCTCGATGCATATGTTCTCGCGCGAGAAGCATTTCTACGGCGGTCACGGCATCGTCGGCGCGCAGGTGCCCATCGGTGCGGGTTTAGCGATGGCCGACAAATACAAGGGCAATGACAACGTCACCTTCACCTATTTTGGCGATGGCGCGGCCAATCAGGGCCAAGTCTATGAGACCTATAACATGGCCGAATTATGGGATTTGCCCGTGATTTTCGTGATTGAAAACAACGGCTATGCCATGGGCACCTCGGTCAAACGCTCCACCAAATCCACCACTTTATTCGGGCGCGGCTTGGCCTATGGTATCCCGGGCGAGCAGGTGGATGGCATGGATGTTTTGGCCGTGAAAGCCGCCGGCGAAAAGGCAGTGGCGCATTGCCGCGCGGGCAAAGGCCCCTATATTTTGGAAATGATGACCTACCGCTATCGCGGCCATTCGATGTCTGACCCCGCCAAATACCGCACCCGCGAAGAGGTCGAAAAGATGAAGGCCGAAAAAGACGCCATTGAACATGTGCGCGATTTGCTTTTGGGCGCGGGCCTTGCCAATGAGGACGAGCTGAAAGCCATCGATAAAGGCATTAAGGATGTGGTGAACGCCAGCGCCGAATTTGCCAAAGAAAGCCCAGAGCCGGACGTTTCAGAACTTTACACCGATATTTACGCTTAAGGGGAATAGAAATATGGCAATTGAGGTTCTTATGCCCGCGCTTTCCCCCACGATGGAAGAAGGCACTTTGGCAAAATGGCTGGTCGCTGAAGGCGATGTGGTCAAATCTGGCCAGATCATTGCAGAAATTGAAACCGACAAGGCGACGATGGAATTCGAAGCCGTGGACGACGGCATTGTTGGCAAAATCTTGGTGGCCGCTGGCACGGCGGGCGTCAAGGTCAACGATCCCATCTTGCGGCTGATCGAGGCGGGCGAGGATGCAAACGCCGCCCCTGCCCCCAAAGCCGCGCCTGTTCCCGTCGCAGCAAAAACCGCCGCCAGCGCCGCACCAACGGCGGCCCCTGTTGTCATCGTCTCACGGGCCAGCGCGGATTATCCTGCGGGCACGCCGATGAAAACCATGACCGTGCGCGAGGCCCTGCGCGAAGCGATGGCCGAAGAAATGCGCGCCAATCCCAATGTCATGCTGATGGGCGAAGAAGTGGGCGAATATCAAGGCGCCTATAAAATCAGCCAAGGTTTGCTGGATGAATTTGGCCCCAAGCGCGTGGTCGATACCCCGATCACCGAAATCGGCTTTACCGGGATTGCCGTGGGCGCGGCATGGGGCGGGCTGAACCCCATCGTCGAGTTTATGACCTTTAACTTCTCGCTCCAAGCGATCGACCATATCCTGAACTCCGCCGCCAAGACCAACTATATGTCAGGTGGACAACTCGGCTGTCCTATCGTGTTTCGCGGCGCAAATGGCGCGGCGGCGCGGGTGGGGGCACAGCATTCCCAAGATTTCGCAGCATGGTATGCCTCTGTTCCGGGATTGAAAGTCGTCATGCCCTATTCGGCAGCCGATGCGAAGGGCCTTTTGAAAACCGCAATCCGCGATCCCAATCCCGTGGTGTTCTTGGAAAATGAAATCTTATACGGTCAAACCTTTGAGGTGCCCGATCTGCCCGATTTCACCATTCCCTTTGGCCGCGCCCGCATTTGGCGCGAGGGGACGGATGCCACCATCGTCTCCTTTGGCATTGGCATGAAATACGCGCTAGAGGCCGCCGATCTGTTGGCCAAAGACGGGATCAGCGTTGAAGTGGTCGATCTGCGTACCTTGCGCCCCTTGGACTATGACACGGTTCTGGCATCGGTGCAAAAAACCAACCGCTGCGTCTGCGTCGAGGAAGGCTTCCCCGTCGCATCAATGTCTGACCATCTGGCCAGCACCATCATGCAGCGGGCCTTTGATTATCTGGACGCGCCGGTGCTTACCTGCACGGGCAAAGACGTGCCCATGCCCTATGCCGCCAATTTGGAAAAATTGGCCCTTGTGACCACCGCCGAGGTGGTCGCCGCTGTCAAATCTATCTGCTACGCTTAGGGGAAAACACATGGCAATCAACATTTTAATGCCCGCACTTTCCCCGACGATGGAGGAAGGCACGCTGGCCAAATGGCTGGTGTCCGAGGGCGATGCGGTGAAATCTGGGCAAGTGATTGCCGAGATTGAAACCGACAAGGCGACAATGGAATTCGAAGCTGTCGATGAAGGGCGCATTGGCAAAATCCTTGTGCCTGCTG
>CAXNIF010000287.1:0-3135 GCA_964202345.1 Cypionkella sp. | reverse complement strand
CCGCGATGGGTTTTCACCCGTGTTTTGGGGCCCTGTTCAAGGTGAATAACGGGGCTTTGCGTGAAAATCTGCGCCCCTGCCCCATGGGCGGCATTGCCCAAACCAAGGGCAAAGTTCAGCGGGTGGATATGGCCTGCGCCCTTATCCAGCACGCCGCCCACATAGGCGGCAGACGGGACAAGGTCAGAAAAATCATTGCCCTGCAAAATCTCGATTTGGGCATAGCCATAATCGCGAGCCAGTTTTTCCGCCTGCCGGGCTGCGTGCAAAAAACTGGCCTTGCTGCGGGCGGCATGGGCCACGCCCGGCGCAAAGGGGGCGGGGATATTATGGCGTTTTATCAGGGATTTGACCAAATCCTTGGCCTCTTGGCCCATGTGCCAAAGCCGCTGCGCGGCCTGTGTGCCATAGTGCTGTTCAAGCCAGTCTTGCTCTTGGCGTTGGCCGCTGCCCACTTGGCCGCCATTGCGCCCAGAGGCGCCAAAGCCAACACAATGGGCGTCCAGCACCACCACTTGCACGCCGTTTTGCGCCAGATGCAGCGCCGCCGATAGGCCCGTATAGCCCGCGCCAATCACGCAGACATCGGCCTCGATCTCGCCCAAAAGCTGGGGAAAATCGCGCGCGCCTTGCGCGGTGGCCGCGTAATAGCTGGGCGGCAATTCGGCGACTTTGTCATTGGCGTATAAAAGGTTCATCGTCACACGTTCAGCAGCAAATGCTCGCGCTCCCAGGGCGAGATCACTTGCAAAAACTCTTTGTATTCGTTGCGCTTGACGCTGGCATAGACTTTGCAAAAATCGCCGCCCAAGACATTGACCAGCGCGCCATCTTCTTCCAGCAAGTCCAAAGCATCGCCCAAATTGGTGGGGATGTCGTCGCTGTCGATATAGGCGCTGCCCGCAAATTCGGGGCGGGGCGCCTTTTTCTCCATCAGACCCAAATAGCCGCAAGCCAGCGTGGCGGCGATGCCCAGATAGGGGTTGCAATCCATTCCCGGCAGGCGGTTTTCAATGCGCCGCGCATTGGGGGCGGAAATTGGCACGCGCAAGCCCGTGGTGCGGTTATCGCGCCCCCATTCCAAATTGATGGGCGCGGCAAAATCGGGCACATAGCGCCGATAGCTGTTCACATAGGGCGCAATCAGGGCAATGGCCCCTGTGAGGTGGTTTTGCAGCCCCGCGATGAAATGCAAGAACGCCTCGGTTTCCGCGCCGCCCTTGGCTGAAAAGATGTTTTTGCCCGTGATGCTGTCCACAACGGAGGTGTGGATATGCATGGCACTGCCGGGTTCCCCTGCGATGGGTTTGGCCATAAAGGTGGCAAAGCAATCATGGCGCAGCGCCGCCTCGCGGATCAACCGTTTGAAGAAAAACACATCATCCGCCAATCGGATCGGATCACCATGGGCCAAGTTCAATTCGATTTGCCCCGCGCCGCCCTCTTGCAAAATGCCGTCAATCTCTAGGCCCTGCGCTTCGGCGAAATCGTAGATGTCGTCGATAACTTTGCCGTATTCATCCACCGCAGACAGCGAATAGGCCTGTTTGCCCGCCGCCCGGCGGCCTGATCGGCCCATGGGCGGGATCACGGGTTGGTTGGGGTCGATGTTGCGGGCGGTTAGGAAAAATTCCATCTCGGGGGCAACAACGGGCCGCCAGCCCTGCGCCTCATATAAACCCATGATATGGCGCAGCACGTTGCGCGGGGCGTAGGGGACAAGATTGCCCTGTTGATCCTTGGCGTCATGGATCACTTGCAAGGTCACATCTGCCGTCCAGGGCGCGGCGGTGGCGGTGGTAAAGTCAGGCTCTAGCACCATATCGGGTTCGGTAAAGGCGTCAAAAGGGTTATCGGCCCATTCGCCCGTGATGGTTTGCAAGAAAATCGAATTGGGCAAATAGTAATTGGTTTGATGGGCGAATTTCGCCGCGGGCATCGCCTTGCCGCGCGCCACGCCCGCGATATCGCCAATCACGCATTCCACTTCGTCCACACGCCGCCCGCCGATGAATTCGCGGGCTGCTTTGGGCAATTGATCTGTCCATTTGGACATGGGGTCACCGTCACTTTGGGGATTATCCCCCGCCCGTGATTGAGCGAGAGCGTCAGGCCGCCAGTTTTGCGGCGTGTTTTGCTTTGAAAAAGGCGGCAATGCGCGCGGCCATGGGTTGGCTGTCTAAAGGGGTGGCCAAGGCTTTTGTGGCGGCGGATAAAACCGCCTCGGGAACTAAGCCTTTGCCGCGCTTTTCGATCAATCCTTGCATGAATTCGGGGCGAAATTCAGGATGGGCCTGCACCGTCAACATGCGGTCATCGTATAAAAGGGCGGCATTTTCACAAAAATCATTGCGCGCCAGCACAGCGGCGCTGGCGGGGCGCTGGACGACTTGATCTTGGTGCCAAGCGTTCAGCGTCATTCTCTGGCCGTCAAAATCATAGTCCGTGGCCCCTGCCGACCAGCCCCCCGCAAATTTCTCGACCCTCCCGCCCATCGCTTGGGCGATGATTTGATGGCCAAAGCAAATCCCCACCATCGGCACTTGGGCGCTATAGGCGGCGCGAATAAAGGCTTCAAGCGGGGGAATCCACGGATGATCTTCATAGGCCCCAAAGCGCGAGCCTGTGATCAACCAGCCATCACATTCGGCCACATCCTTGGGGAAAACCCCGTGCAAAACGGGGTAAGTGGCAAAGTCAAACCCCTGCCCTGCCAAAAGCTGGACAAACATATCGGGATAATCGCCCGCTGTATCGCGCAGCGCCTCTGGTGACTCGCCCGTTTGCAAAATGCCGATCTTCATAGCCGCACCCTATACGGTATCTAGATAAAGTTCGATGATTTCTTGTTCATTCAATTCGGCAATGTAATGCAATTCTTGCCGCTTGGTCGAGACCAAGTTTTTGATCAACTCGGGATGCAAGAAACGCGGCACGATGGTGGAATTTTCAAAGGCGTCGATGGCCGCGCTCCAGGATGTGGGAATTTCGTCCAGATCATCCACGGCATAGGCATTGCCCACGATGGGGCTGGGCGGCTCCATTTGCTGTTCAATGCCGTCAAGCGCCGCGCCCAAAATCACCGCCAGCATCAAATAGGGGTTCACGTCCCCCCCCGCCACGCGGTGTTCGATG
>CAXNIF010000286.1:0-3137 GCA_964202345.1 Cypionkella sp. | reverse complement strand
CTGCTCTCGTCGGCGATGGATACCGTGACGGAATCGCGCATGGCCATCGCCATGGCCCAAGCGGGCGGCATTGGGGTTATTCACCGAAATTTGGATGTCTTGCAGCAGGCGCAGGAAGTGTCGCGCGTCAAGCGCTTTGAAAGCGGGGTGGTCTATGCGCCCATCACCTTGACGCCCGATCAGACCATGGCCGATGCCAAGGCGCTGATGGAACGCTATCAAATCACGGGATTTCCAGTGGTGGATACAACGGGGCGGGTTCTGGGCATTGTGACCAATCGCGATATGCGCTTTGCTTCGGATGACAAAACCCCTGTCTCGGCCATGATGACCGCAGAGAATCTGGCGATTTTGCGCGAACCGGTTGACCGCGATGCGGCCATTGCGATGATGAAATCGCGCCGTATCGAAAAGCTGCTGGTCACCGATGGGCAGGGCAAGTTGACGGGATTGCTCACGCTGAAAGATACCGAAAAATCGGTGCTGAATCCTGCCGCTTGCAAGGATGATATGGGCCGCCTTCGCGTGGCGGCGGCCAGCACGGTGGGGGACGCCGGATTTGAGCGCAGCGAAGCCTTGATCGATGCGGGGGTGGATTTGGTGGTGATCGACACCGCCCATGGCCATTCCGAAGGCGTGGCCCGCGCGGTCGAGCGGATCAAGAAACTGTCCAATAACGTTCAAGTGATCGCCGGCAATGTGGCCACCGGCGAGGCCACGCGCGCCCTAATTGGCGCAGGGGCCGATGCGGTCAAAGTGGGCATTGGCCCCGGCTCGATTTGCACCACGCGAATCGTGGCAGGGGTGGGCGTGCCGCAACTGACCGCCATTATGGATGCCGCCAAGGCCGCGGGCGACACCCCCATTATCGCCGATGGTGGCATCAAGTTTTCGGGCGATTTTGCCAAGGCCATCGCCGCAGGTGCATCTTGCGCCATGGTGGGCAGTGCCATTGCGGGCACCGACGAATCACCCGGCGAGATGATCCTGTACCAAGGGCGCAGCTTTAAATCCTATCGCGGCATGGGCAGCCTTGGCGCAATGGCGCGCGGCAGCGCGGATCGGTATTTCCAAAAAGACGCCGCCAGCGATAAACTGGTGCCCGAAGGGATCGAAGGGCAGGTGGCCTATAAAGGGGCTGTCTCCTCGGTGCTCCATCAGATGGTGGGCGGCCTTCGCGCGGCGATGGGCTATACGGGCAATCGCACCATCGCCCAGATGCGGCAAAATTGCAGCTTTGTGCGCATTACGGGCGCAGGGCTGAAGGAAAGCCATGTGCATGACGTTCAGATCACGCGCGAGAGCCCAAATTACCGCGCCAGCTAACCTACCCAGCTCGGCCCAAAAGTGACCTTAGGTCTAACGCCCGCGTGTTCTTTTGAACGCTTTGGCGCTACAGCCATGGCGCAATCTGCGTCCATATCCACAAGAACAGCGCCCCATAAAGGAACAAGACCATCAAAACAGCCCCGATGCCCACGGCGATACCGGCCAAGATAAAGGCACCATCGCGTTCGGCCAAGCCAAAGGCGATGATCATGATGGCCAAGGCGGGCAGGGCATTGCCAAAAGGTATGGGCAGCAAAATGATCAAGCTTAGCCCAAACATGATCCCGCCCAAAACTTGCAACATCGGCGCTGTGCTGGCCCATAAATAGCGCGGGCGCAGCAGTTTTTCGATTCGATTAAAATAGGGTTGCCCCCGCGCCAGCAGCGCCAAAAACCCCGCACGCGGCACCGAACGCGCGGCCACCACTTGCGGCAACCAAACGCCGCGACCCAGCATCATTTGCAGCGTCAGCAGCGTTAAGGGCAGCCCCGTGATGGCCGAAGTGCCGGGCAGGCTGGGCAAAATATTGGGCAGGCAAAACAGCACCAGCAAAAGCGCCATGGCGCGGGTTTTAATCCCCGCGACAAGCTGGGCAATGGTGATGTAATCGCCCGTATGCGCGCCAACAGCGGCGGCCAAAGCCTGGGAAAGGGATTGATCATTTGGCGTTGTGAATGTCATAACACCTACATGGCGCGCGCCCGCAAGATTGTGTAGGGGCAATTCACAAAATGCGCAACTTTATCAACGGATTTGTATAAATGACACCTTCGGCCCGACTGTCTGCGGCGATTTTTGTGCTGGATCAGATTGGGGCGGGCCAAAGCGTTGAGGCGGCGCTGACGCAATGGGGCCGCGCCAGCCGCTATGCCGGATCGGGGGATCGCCGGGCAGTGCGCGACTTGGTGTTTGATGCGCTGCGGGCCAAGCGCTCTTTTGCGGCGCTTGGGGGGCGGGCTGTGGGCGCGGCCGATACCGGGCGCAGTTTGGTCTTGGGGGGATTGCGGGCCGCGCAAATGCCCGACAATGACATAGCGGCGTTGTTTAGCGGCGAAAACCACGCGCCCGCCCCGCTTGGCCCCGACGATATCGCGCGCGCCCCCCTGCCCAGCGAGTCGCTGGATCTGCCCGATTGGCTGATCCCCGAATTGCAAAGATCGCCCTGCGATTTGCCCGCCTATGCCCAAGCCCTAAAGTCCCGCGCCCCGCTGTTTTTGCGCGTCAATCTGGCCAAGATCTCCGCCGATGCGCTGGGGCAAAAATTGGCGGCACTGGGGATCGGCTTTGCCGCTGTCCCGCCCTTGCCCGAGACGCTGATGCTGACGGAAAATGCCGCGAGATTGGCCGCCAGCGATATCATCGCGCAGGGCTGGGCAGAATTGCAAGATGCCAGCTCTCAGGCTGTCGTTGCGGCGCTGGATTTGCCCCAAACGGGGCGAATCATGGATTTTTGCGCGGGCGGCGGCGGCAAGATTTTGGCAATCGCCGCGCGGCTGCCTTTGGCAAAGGGGGTAACATTACATGCCCATGATGCCAACCCGCAGCGGATGGATGATTTGCCCGCCCGTGCGGCGCGAGCGCAGGCCAATGTGCAGATCACCCCAAACTTGCCCGAGCCCAAGTCATTTGATCGGCATCATCAGGGCTATGATCTGATTCTTTGTGATGTGCCCTGTTCTGGCTCTGGCTCTTGGCGGCGCGACCCGATGGGAAAATGGGTGTTGAGCCCGCAAAAACTCGCGCAGGTTCAGGCCCTGCAAGCCAGCATTTTGGATCGCGCTGCCATGTATTTGGCACCGGGCGGTCA
>CAXNIF010000285.1:0-3158 GCA_964202345.1 Cypionkella sp. | reverse complement strand
AGAAAATTTTTGCCCCTAATCTGGCGCAGCCACGCGTTTTGACTGCCCCAAGAATGATACATATCCATGGGCCGCTGCGTCAGGGCATTGATGCTAAAACCATCATCTTGAAAGGGCGAATACCAAATCGGCAAAGGATCCATGGCGCGCGTCAAGCTGGCGCGCAGATGGTCGGGCGGTTGGTGCGGGCCAAAGCCCATGGCCGCCAGTTGAAAGCGGCGCATCGGCTCGCTGTAGATGGAAAACAAATAGGGTTGGGGCGTTTCAAACAACGAGGTTTCCACTGCCCAATTTTGATAGGCCATATTCCACGGCTTATAGAACGCGCCTTCACTGGGAACATGCGCCTGAAAAAATCCGCCCGCTTCGATATAGCGCGCCAATTGATTGGGGTTGGCATCCCCGCGCCCCGTTTGCGCCCCATCCGCCCCGCGCCAGCCGATCAACGGGCCTACACCCGGGCGGCGGATATGGTTTTGGATGTAATCGGCGTAATCTTTAAACTTGGGGCTACCGTCTTCTTTGACCATCGGCGCAAGGCCAAGGCGCGCGCCCAAATCCAGCAGCACGGATTGAAACGGGCGCACGTCGCGGTCAGGTTCAATAACGGGCCAGCGGATGCTATCGCCAGCGGCATCGGGTTCCGAGATCGGGCGATCCAGCAACGAAATGCAATCGTGCCGCTCCATATAGGTGGTGTCGGGCAAGATCAGATCGGCATAGGCCACCATTTCGCTGGCATAGGCATCAGAATAGATGATGCGCGGGATGACATAATCGCCAGAGCTGTCTTTGTCGGTCAACATCTTGATGACCGCGCCCGAATTCATCGACGAATTCCACGCCATATTCGCCATATACAAAAACAGCGTATCAATGCGGTAGGGATCGCCCGCATGGGCATTGGGGATCAGCATATGCATCAGCCCATGGGCGGAAAACGGCGCGTCCCAGGTAAAGGCTTTGTCGATACGCGCGGGCGAGCCATCGGGTTTTAGCGCCAATTGTTCGGGATGGCGCACATAGCCCAGATGAGGGCCAGCCAAGGGCTTACCCGCCACGGCGCTGAAATGCGGCGTGGGATGGGCGTCCACGGGTTTGGGATAGGGCGGCTTTAGCCGGTAGCCACCCGGCGTTTCCACACTGCCCAAAACGATTTGCAACAGATGCAATGCGCGCGCCGTTTGAAAGCCGTTGGCATGGGCAGAAATGCCCCGCATGGCGTGGAACGACACCGGGCGGCCCAGCATCTTGTCGTGATGATTGCCGCGAAAATCCACCCAAGGCTGGGCAATTTCAATCGCCTCGTCAAAGGCCACGCGGGCCAAATCAGCGGCCAGCGCGCGGATGCGCGGGGCGGTAATGCCGCAGCGCTCGGCCACGGCTTCGGGGGCATAGTCGGGCGAAAGATACCGCTCGGCCATATGCTGAAACACGGTGCGATGGCCCTGATAAGTGGCCCCCAGATCAGGCTGCACACCCTTGGCGTCCCACGGCGCGGGCTGGCCCGTGCGGCGGTCAATCACAAAGGGCTGGCTTTCGGCGTTTTTCAAAATCATGCCCGCTTCGGGGCCTTGGGTCTCATTGATAAGCAGCGGCGCATTGGTGAACTGCGCCAGATAGTCCAGATCAATTTTCCCCGCCTCGAACAGGCAATGGATCAGCGACAAGATCAGCAGCCCATCCGTTCCCGGCGTGATGCCCAGCCAATCATCGGCCACGGCATTATAGCCCGTGCGTATCGGGTTGACCCCGACCACCCGCACGCCGCGCGCCTTTAGCTTGCCAAGACCAATCTTGATGGGGTTGCTGTCGTGATCTTCGGCCACGCCAAACAAGATAAACAACTTGGTGCGATCCCAGTCGGGCTGGCCAAATTCCCAAAACGCGCCGCCAATAGTATAGATGCCCCCCGCCGCCATATTGACACTGCAAAACCCACCATGGGCGGCGTAATTGGGCGTGCCAAAGGCCTGCGCCCACCATCCTGTAAAGGACTGCGATTGATCGCGCCCCGTGAAAAAAGCCAGCTTTTCTGGCGCGGTCTCGCGCAGCGGTTTCATCCAAGACACCGCCAAGTCCAGCGCCTCATCCCAAGAGATTTCCTCAAATGCGCCCGACCCGCGCGGCCCCACCCTTTTCAGCGGCGCGCGCAGGCGCGAAGGGGCGTTGATTTGCATGATGCCCGATGCGCCCTTGGCGCAAAGAACGCCTTTGTTGATCGGGTGATCGCGGTTGCCTTCGATATAAGCAACTTCGCCCGATTTTAGATGCACATCAATCCCGCAGCGACAGGCGCACATATAACAGGTGGTTTTGCGTATCGTATCGCCAATGGGATAGCTGTCCAAAACAGGGTCACTGTGGCTTGCGGTGGTTTGGCTCATGATCGGCACTCCTGCCGCAGCCAAACACGCAGGGGCGCTCTGCGTCAATGCGCAACTTTCCGCGCCAGATAAGTCCAGATTGCCGACAAGCCATGCGATGATGCAACGTGGGGCGCGGCATTGGGCGTGGCGGCCAAGCCCTTGGCCAGATAATCGCTTGCGCATGCGCCCGCCCATGGCCTAGGTTTTGCGACATCCGCGCCCATTAACATCGGCAAAACGCAACATGACAAGGCACGCCCCAGATGCATAACATCCCCCCCTTAACCCAGCCGCGCCCTGCCCCATCGGGTGTCACATGGCCATAGTGGCGGGCGGGCTTGATCTGGGCGGCACGAAAATCGAGGCGCAACTGTTTGATGGGCAATGGCAAAGCACCCATCGCCAGCGCTGGCCCACGCCCAAAGATTACAATGATCTGGTCGCCGCCATGCGCGATGCTGTGGCATGGTGCCAAGCCCATGGCGGCATGGACTTGCCGGTGGGGGTATCGGCGGCAGGGCGGATCAACCCGAAAACCGGGCTTACCATTGCGGCCAATCTGGCGGCATCCAACCGCCCCTTTCCTGCGGATGTCGAAACGGCCACGCACCGCCCCATCACGTGGATCAATGATTGCCTTGCACTTGCGCTGTCAGAGTGGCGCTTTGGCGCGGCCAAAGGGGCCGATCCCGCCGTTGCCATTATCTTTGGCACGGGCTTGTCGGGCGGTGTGATCGTGCAGGGGCAAATCATGCCCAGCTTTTCGAGTTTGGGCGGCGAAATTGGCCA
>CAXNIF010000284.1:0-3159 GCA_964202345.1 Cypionkella sp. | reverse complement strand
TGATAGGCTAATGGCTCAGACTCGGCTTCCGCAAGTAATGGGCCAATGACTTGCTTTTTGAATTCATCCAAGCCCATCCCCCACCATCACTGATCCAAGAAACTCCTGAGCTTCCTTGACCTGCTCGGATGCTTCAACTTCCGCAGCGCCTTGGCCTCGATCTGCCTGATCCGCTCGCGCGTCACGGAAAACTGCTGCCCCACCTCTTCCAGTGTGTGGTCGGTGTTCATGCCGATGCCAAAGCGCATCCGCAGAACGCGCTCCTCACGCGGGGTGAGCGATGCCAGCACCCGCGTGGTGGTTTCTTTCAAATTCTCTTGAATCGCAGAATCCAGCGGCAGGATCGCGTTTTTATCTTCGATAAAATCGCCAAGCTGGCTGTCTTCTTCATCGCCAATCGGGGTTTCCAGCGAAATCGGCTCTTTGGCGATTTTCATCACCTTGCGCACCTTTTCCAACGGCATTTGCAGCTTTTCGGCCAGTTCTTCGGGTGTGGGTTCCCGCCCAATTTCGTGCAGCATCTGGCGGCCCGTGCGCACCAGCTTGTTGATGGTTTCAATCATATGCACAGGGATACGGATGGTGCGGGCCTGATCGGCGATCGAGCGCGTGATCGCCTGCCTGATCCACCACGTGGCATAGGTCGAAAACTTATACCCGCGGCGATATTCAAACTTATCGACCGCTTTCATCAGGCCAATATTGCCTTCCTGAATCAAATCCAAAAATTGCAGGCCGCGATTGGTGTATTTTTTGGCAATGGAAATCACCAAACGCAAATTCGCCTCGACCATTTCCTTTTTGGCCTGACGCGCCTCTTTCTCGCCCTTTTGCACCTGATTAACGATGCGGCGGAATTCGGAAATATCGACGCCGATATATTGCCCCACTTGGGCCATTTCAACGCGCAGCTCTTCAACCTTATCGCGCGAGCGTTCCATTAAGGCCTGCCAGCCGCGCCCCGATTTGGCGGCCATACGGTCAACCCATGTGGGGTCAAGCTCATAGCCCTGATATTCGTCGATGAATTCGCGCCGATTGATCCGCGCGGCATCGGCCAGTTTCACCATGCCCGAATTGATCGACATGATCTTGCGGTTGATGCCGTAAAGCTGATCGATCAGCGCCTCGATACGGTTGTTGTGCAGGTGCAATTCATTGACATAAACCACGATCTCGCTGCGCAGCTTTTGATATTCGGCTTCCGCCTTTTCAGAGAAGCCACGGCTATCTGATAAAGTCGCAGACATGCGCAAATCTTGCATCTCGGCCAATTTTTCATAATCGCGCGCGATGGCATCGAGTGTTTCCAGAACCTTGGGCTTTAGCGCCGCCTCCATCGCCGCCAAAGACATCGATGCGCCATCTTCGTCATCTTCGTCATCATCGCCGCGCATCAACGGGTTGCCGTCGGCGTCCAATTCTGGCTCTGCCTCGCCCTTAGGCGCGCTGCTGCCTCCCTCTAGATCGACGCCGTCCAAATCCGCGCCAACAAGGCCATCCTCTCCATCCAGTGATCGGCCAAAGGTGGCCTCTAGATCGATCACATCGCGCAGCAAGATATCTTCGCTCAGCAATTCATCCCGCCAAATGATGATCGCTTGAAAGGTCAGCGGGCTTTCGCATAGGCCCGCGATCATGGTATTGCGGCCAGCTTCGATTCTTTTGGCAATGGCAATCTCGCCCTCGCGCGAGAGCAGTTCAACCGACCCCATTTCGCGCAGATACATCCGCACGGGATCATCCGTCCGGTCAAGCGTTTCAGTGGTGCTGCCCACCACCGCCACATCGCGCGCGCCGCCGCCTGTTTCCACCAACTCACCGCCGATAGGGGCCGCTTCGCCATCTTCGACATCGTCATCTTCGACCACATTGATGCCCATTTCCGACAGCATCGCCATGACATCTTCGATTTGATCGCCCGACACCTGATCGGGCGGCATCACCTGATTGAGCTGTTCATAGGTGATATAGCCGCGTTCCCGCGCATCGGCGATCATCCGTTTTACGGCGGCTTGGCTTAGGTCCAGCGTGGCTTCGTTATCGTCAACTTCAGGCTTTACATCGTCGCTATCACTATTGGCCATAATCGCTCCTGTGGGGGGCTGGTGGTTTTTCTCTACGATTACCGAATCGCAGAAAGAGGTAAACGAATCAATAGCGCGAATCACGCTGGATTAAAGGCCGAATCAGCGAGATTTCTTCTGCCAAACCTTAGAATCAATCAGGTTTTGCAGATGATTCGACATCGTAACGCGATCTTCGCCCAAATCACCCGAATCAGGGCGGGGTGGGCTGTCGGCGCGGTTGCGGGCATGGGCCGCTTGTGCAAGCCGCCAGGTGAGCCCTTCGTCCACCAATCCATCCATATCCTCGACAGCTTCGGCGATCTCGCGCCGCGCGCCGCGATGGGCATCCAGCTTGGCCAGTTCTTCGGCCAAACATAGTGTGGCCAAGGCCGAATCGTTGCGGTTGCGCACGGGGGGGGCGATTTGCACATGGGGCCGCGCCATCAATTGCGCCACAACATCGGGGGCCTGCAAGGACAGCATTTGCGCAATATCTGACCCGCTCCCCTCGTCGTGTTGCAAAATGAGGCTGCAAAGGCGCGCATGGCCTTCGCCGACGAAGCTAAGCCGTTCGAGTGCGCTTTCAAATCGGCGAATAAGGGACGGATGGGTGATCAGCGTGGCCAAGATCACCGCCTCGCGCAGCACTTCATGCACGGAACCCGCCGCCGTGGCCAATAAAGACATTTTCGTGCTGGCAAGGGGCGGCAGCTCTGGCGCTACTCTGCCCCGGCCAGGAACAAAGGCCGGGCGGGGCTGGTATTTGCGCCCAAACATGCCTTGCAGCATGGTCTTGATGTCTTCGCTGTAATGTTTGCGCAAATCTGGGTCTTGGATTCGGGCCAAATGGGCGCGAAAGGATTTCTCTAGCGCCGCTTTGCGCTCTGGGCTGTCAAAGTTGCGCCCGTCCACCTCGCGCGACCACAGCAAAGACACCATGGGCTTGGCGGCATCAATCACCGCTTGCATCGCCGCAGGGCCGTTGGATTTAATCAAATCGTCGGGGTCTAGCCCCGCAGGCAGGCTGGCAAAACGCAGACCCTTGCCCGCTTGCAGCAAGGGCAGCGCCAAATCCACCACCCGCATCCCC
>CAXNIF010000283.1:0-3163 GCA_964202345.1 Cypionkella sp. | reverse complement strand
GCGCGCCCTTTCCGCACCACGCCGATGTATGACACTTTCACGCAAAGACGCGCCGTTTGGGGCCAGCAATATGGGCTAGAGGTGCCGAACTACTTTGCGTTGGACGGGCAGCCTTTGTACGAAACCCCCAGCTTCAAGCGCAGCAATGCATGGCAGGCAACCGCAGAGGAAGTGGCCGCGGTGCGTGGTAAAGTTGGCATCAATGAAGTGCAGAATTTCGGCAAATATCGCGTCACTGGGCCAAATGCCCGCGCCTGGCTGGATCGTATCATGGCGGGCAGCATTCCCAAACTGGGCCGCTTGTCACTGACGCCGATGCTGTCGCATTCGGGCAAGATTATTGGCGATTTTACAGTATCTTGCTTGGACGAGCAGGAATTCCAACTGACCGCCAGCTACGGCGCGCAAGGCTGGCACATGCGCTGGTTTGAACAAAATGCAATGGCAGGTGTTCACGTCGAAAACATCTCGGATGCGCGGTCTGGCTTTCAAATTGCAGGCCCGCGCGCGCGCGATGTGCTTGCGCGCGTGACCCGCGCCGATGTATCGGCCGAAGCCCTTAAGTTCATGGATGTGCGCCGCATGACAGTGGGGATGGCCAATTGCATCGTGCAGCGCGTGTCCTACACTGCCGATTTGGGATATGAGATTTTCTGCGACCATATGTCAGTGCGCCATTTGTGGGATGTTCTGATGGCGGCGGGGGCAGAATTTGACATTCGTCCCTTTGTGATGCGCGCCATGATGAGCCTTCGCTTGGACAAATGGTTCGGATCATGGGGGCGCGAGTTTAGCCCCGATTACACCCCGTGCGAGACAGGGCTGGATCGCTTTATCCGCTGGAATAAAGACGCCGATTGGATCGGACGCGCCCCCGCCAGCGCCGAAAAAGCCGCAGGCGCAACGCGCCAACTGGTCTCTTTCATCGTCGATGCAGATGACGCCGATGTGGTGGCATGGGAGCCGATTTGGCTGCAAGACGAAGTGGTCGGCTTTTGCACCTCGGGCGGCTATTCCCATCATACTGGGCAATCGGTGGCCATGGGCTTTTTGCCCGCCGAAAAGGTGCAAGATGGGCTGGCGGTACAGATCGAAATCTTGGGCCAACGCCGCCCCGCCCGCGTGCAATTGGCCCCGCTTTGGGACGCCGATGGCGCAAGAATGCGGGGGTAAGACAGGATAGGCCAACACCAACTGCGAATGTGGCGGTCCGTGAAAAAAACTTTGGCAAAAGCGCAGCAGTTCAAAGCCTGCGCTTTTGTCTTGTTGGGCAGGTACAAATAGAACCGCCACCCGTTACCTACCCCTGCTGGGGATAGGTTTTTTCAAGAATTAAAGATTAGGTGGTACCCGAGGTCGGACTCGAACCGACACGCCTCTCGGCGGAGGATTTTGAATCCTCTGCGTCTACCATTCCACCACTCGGGCACTGACGGTGATGTAACGGGCCTGCGGGGCGGCGTCAACACCCTGCGGGGGCAGAATGTTCAAAATCATCATAGGCGAAAGATGGCACAACATATGCATCCCACAAAACTCAATCCTTGCTGCCATGGATAGCCTGGTCACGCTTTTGTCAGGGGCTGCGTCAGTTGCCTTGCGGTGATTTATGATGCACAGGAGGGGGCAAGCGTATGAGTGAGGGAAAAATGACACGCAATTGGTGGATCATGGCGGCGGCGGGTGGATCGGCGGCGCTCTTGGTGGCGGCGTTCGGTTTTCAGTATTTGGGCGGGCTTTTGCCCTGCACCTTGTGCCTGTGGCAGCGTTGGCCCCATGCGGCGGCCATTTTACTGGGCGCGGCGGCTTTGACTTGGCCCCAGCGCATTTGGCCGGTTCTTGGGGCACTGGCCGCCTTAACCAGCGCCGCCATTGCCCTGTTTCATGTCGGCGTCGAGCAGTTCTGGTGGGAGGGCTTGGCCACGTGCAGCGTCGATACCTTGGCAGGTGTGTCGGTAGATGATCTGCTGGCGCTGGACAATAACGTGGCAGCACCCGTGCGCTGCGATGCCATCCCATGGCAATTTCTGGGCCTGTCCATGGCGGGGTGGAATGGCGTGATGTCTTTGGGTTTTGCCGGGCTTTGGCTGTGGGCCGCCCGCGCCAAGTGAATGGCCCCGCCCCTAGGGGCGAGGCCGGATTTGTTATTTGGGGCGGTTCAACAGCGGCGTGATCACCCGCACCGATACACGGCGGTTTTTCGGCTCGGCGGCTTGGGTATCCACGCGCAGTTCGGTTTCACCGTAACCTTGCACGATCATATTTTCAGGCGGGATGTCGAAATACTCGCTAAGGGCCAAGGCCACTGTTTCCGCCCGCCGATCTGACAGCGCCAAATTCATGGCCTCAGCGCCGACAGCATCGGTATGCCCTTCGATCAAGAACATCTCGGCGGGGTTGATGACCAGCATATCTTGCATCACAGCCCCCAAATCGGCCAAAGCATTGGCCTGCGCGGGGGTAATCGCGGCGGACCCAGAGGTAAAGGTCACGTTGTCAACATCCACTTCGGCCGCCAAGGCGCGCACCTGCGGGATATCGCGGATTTGCCGCAAACTAAAGCCGCGGCCCAGCTTTTCGATTTGCCGCGCCGAAATCGCCGCGCGAAGGGCCGCATCTTCGCTGCTGGTCTCCCCAATCACCCGTGCACGGGGTAGTTGCGAGACATTCACAGGCGTTTCAGCGGCGAAATCATCCAGCAAGACCAATTCGCGCCCCAGCCTGTCATATTGTGCGCGGCGCAAAACACGCCCCGTGGCATTGCGCACCGTCACCACTTGGGTGCCATCCGCGCGCTGAACAATCGTGCGCGACGAGCCGTCATCATAGGTTTCGGTGCGCACTGTCGAACCCGGCTGGCGCAAAATGGCATCATCATCCTTGTAGAGGCCATAGGTGCCGTCAGGGTTTTTCACCACAACGCGGTCGCCCGTGTTGGACACCACTTTGCCCCGTCCTGTGGCCTTGTCCAGCACTTGGCCAATCACCACAGCGCCCAGAACGAATAGTCCAACGCGTTCTAAATCGGACAGGCCTGTCTTTTTGCCGGGGGCCACCGTTTTTGGCGCGGCGGCAAATTCCTGAGAGGAGCTGCGGGCCGTTGCATCGGTAACTGTCTCCACTGTCGTGGTCACGGCATCGGGGGACACAGGTATCGCCGTGA
>CAXNIF010000282.1:0-3169 GCA_964202345.1 Cypionkella sp. | reverse complement strand
TATCCCCAGATCGTTGGCAAAATGATTATTGGGCGCATCCCGATGCCCAAATCGCGCTGTCCACGCGCCTTGTCTATCTGGCGGTTTGGCTTGCCCCCATCGCCTTTGGTCTTCTGTCCGTGGGAACTGCGTCATCCCTGCTGGGGCTTGTGAAAAACGGCGTTTTGTTCGACTCCCGCATCGCCGCCCGTTTCCGCCTGATAGGCTTTGCCACAGCCGCATCGGGCGCGGCGGATTTGGTGGCCAATTTCTTCAACCCCATGATGATCTCATGGCACAACCCAGACGGGCCGCTGCCCCCCACATTCTACTTCAATTCCGAATCCGCTGGCCTGATCCTCTGCGGCGGCGGGTTCTACCTTGTCGGCTGGATCATGGCCGAGGCGATCAAAATCGCCCGCGACAACGAGGGGTTCATCTGATGCCCATCATCGTCCGCCTTGATGTTATGCTCGCCCGCCGCAAGATGATGTCAAAAGACTTGGCCGATCAAATCGGCATTTCCGTGCAAAACCTAAGCCTACTCAAAACAGGCCAAGTGCGCGGCGTGCGGTTTGAAACCCTTGCCGCCATTTGCAAAGCTCTCGATTGTCAGCCCGCCGACCTGCTGGAATACGAACCCGACTAGACCTTCTTCGCGGTCGCCGCTGCCTTCAGCTTGGCCACCAGCTCTTCTTTGCTGGGCCGCCCGCCTGTGGGGCTTTTCTCGGCGCCCAGGCCTTTGATGCCGACTTTGTGTTTGGGTTGGCCCTTGACCGCTTTGGTGCCGCCCGATTTGCTATAGTCCATTGTTTTCCCCTTAAATCAGTTTTTGCGCGGCAAATAGCGCCTTCAAATCGCCTTCGGGGCGCGCGCCGAAATGGCTGATCACTTCGGCCGCCGCCACGCAGCCCATGCGGCCCGCCGTGGCCAAATCCGCCCCCGTGACCAGCCCATACAGGAAACCCGCCGCGAATTGATCCCCCGCGCCTGTCGCATCCACGGGCACCACGCGGTTGACCGGGATATGCACCGTCTCGCCGCCGCGCAGCACGATCACCTCATCTCCCGAGCGGGTGCACACCACCGTGCCCGCATCTTGCGCCGCCTGCTTTAGCGCAGAGCCCAGATCACATTCATAAAGGCTTGCCCATTCATGTTCATTGCCAATCACATAGTCCAAATCCCGCACCAGCGCGCGAAAATCGCCGCGATGACGGTCCACGCAGAACGGGTCAGACAGCGCAATCCCCGCCTGCCCGCCCGCCGCGCGGCACAGTTTGGCGGCCCGTTCAAAGGCGGCCTTGCCCTTGGGCTTGTCGTAAAGATATCCTTCTAGGAAGAGATATTCGCAGTTTCCCGCCACGTCATCGGCCACATCATCCGGCCCAAGTTCCGAGGAAATCCCCAGATAGGTGTTCATCGACCGCTCGCCATCGGGGGCGACAAAAATCATACTGCGCGAGGTGGGCAAATCCCCTCCTGCCACGGGCGCGTTGACAAAATCTGTGCCACCATCGCGCATCGCTTGGGCGTAAAATTGGCCCAAGGAATCGTCATGCACGCGGCCAATAAACCCCGTTTTAAGCCCCAGATTCCCCAGCCCTGACAAGGTGTTGGCCACCGATCCCCCCGCCGCCTGACGGCGATTTTCCATCGCGCCATACAGCACTTCGCCGCGCGCGCGTTCGACCAATTGCATGATGCCCTTTTCGATGCCCATCATCTCTAAAAAGCTATCACTCGCCTGCGTAAAGACATCGACAATCGCATTGCCAATCCCGACCACCTGATAGCGTTTCGCCATTGCGTCACTCACTGGGTTTTCTCCGTAAACAAGCAGTCGGCTGCAATGGGGCAGATGCTGCATTTTGGCTTTCTTGCGGTGCAGATATACCGCCCATGCAGAATTAGCCAGTGGTGCGCGTGCTGTTGAAATCGCGCGGGGATATGATCTTCGATGGCGCGCTCGATGGCGCTTTCGTCGCGGCCCACGGCAATGCCCGTGCGATTGCCCAGGCGCAAAATATGCGTATCCACCGCTTGGGCGGGCAGGTGAAACCACATGTTCAACACCACATTCGCGGTTTTGCGCCCCACGCCCGCCAGCCCCATCAGCGCCGCGCGCGAGGACGGCACTTCGCCGCCATAGTCATCCACCAATTGGCGGGCCATTTTCATCACATGGCGTGCCTTGGCCCGAAACAGGCCGATGGTTTTGATATGGTCTATCAAACCTTCTTCGCCCAAATCCAGCATCTTTTGCGGGGTATCAACACGCGCAAACAGCGCGCGGGTGGCCTTGTTCACCCCCACATCCGTGGCCTGCGCCGACAGCGCCACCGCCACAAGCAGCGTATAGGCATTGGTGTGGTGCAGCTCGCCCTTGGGGGCGGGGTCTGCGGCCTGAAAGGTTTCAAAAATCCGCGTCAGCGCGGCGTAATTCAATTGCTTTACCATGGCCTTTCTTGCCCTGTCATGGCCCGCCGCGCAAGCAGTTTGACCCGACTTTTGCGCAAGATTCGGATCGCCTTTGGGGCCGCGCGGCGCTAGATTGACCAGATGGAGCCGCAAGACACCCCCTATCACTATGCCCTGATCGCCCGTGCTTTGGCGGTGATTGACAACGCCCCGCGCGCGCTGTCCTTGGGCGAATTGTCGTCCCAAATGGGGCTAAGTGAGGCGCATTTTCAGCGACTGTTTTCGGCTTGGGTGGGGGTCTCGCCGCTGCGCTATCAGCAATATCTGGCCTTGGGCCATGCCCGCACGCTGTTGGCCCAGCGCTTTACCACGCTGGCCGTGGCCCAAGATGTCGGTCTTTCGGGCACGGGGCGCTTGCATGATCTTTTCCTGACATGGGAGGCCATGCGCCCAGGAGATGTCGCGCGCGGCGGCACGGGGCTGCGCATTGGCTGGGCGGTGGTGGACAGCGTCTTTGGCCCTGCGGCGGTGATGGCCACAGATCACGGCATTTGCGGGCTGGGCTTTGCCGCAGACAAAGGGGCCGATTGGGCCTTGGCCGATTTGCGCGCCCGCTGGCCCCATGCCCAATTTGCGCCAGACCCCCGCGCGGCAGACTTGGGCCACGCCGCCCTCGCGGGCGGGGGTGGGCCGCTGCATCTGATGGGCAGCCCCCTTCATTTAAAGGTATGGGAGGCTTTGCTGCATATTCCTTCAGGCCATGTCAGCA
>CAXNIF010000281.1:0-3171 GCA_964202345.1 Cypionkella sp. | reverse complement strand
GCCTCTGTGGCGCTTTGGCATTCGCGTGGTTTTGCCGCTGGCGGTGCTGGCCTTAATTGGGCTGGCGGTTTGGGCAGACCCCGTGCAATCGGCCGCCATCCGCGCCCAAATCGCCGCGCTGCAAGCATCGGTGCAACAGCGCGAAGAATTTCGCCTGACCACATTGGCCATCGAAGGGGCCTCACCCGATTTGGCGGATGCCATTCGTGCGAAATTGAACGTAAGTCTGCCCGTGTCATCTTTTGATGTGGATCTGCTTGCGCTGCGCGAAGCCGCGCAAAGCCTGCCCGCGGTGGCCGATGCACAGGTGAAAATTCGCACAGGCGGCCTGTTGCAGGTAACCATCACCGAAAGACTTCCCGCCCTTGTCTGGCGTCGGGGCGAGGATTTGCTGCTGATTGATGCCAAGGGTGTTCTGGTGGCCGGGCTACATGCGCGCAGCGACCGCGCCGATTTGCCCTTGGTCGTTGGCCAAGGCGCCCAAGAGGCCGCTGGCGAAGCCTTGGATATCCTTGCGGCGGCGGGGCCAATTGCGCCGCGCATTCAAGGACTTGTGCGAATCGGCGCGCGGCGCTGGGATATTGTTCTGGATCACAACCAACGCCTCATGCTGCCACAGGAAAACCCCTTGGCCGCCTTAGACCGAGCTTTGGCGCTAGATCAAGCCGAGCGTTTGTTTGATCGGGATATTTTGGCGCTTGATTTGCGTCATGGCCCGCGCCCGGTTTTGCGCCTTGCCCCCTATGCCTTGACCTTGCGTCAAACGAACCTTGCTCGCACCTTATCCACGGAGTCATCGCTATGAGTGATCTTTATCAATCCCAGCGCGCCATGCGAGATTTGCGCAAAGCGGCCTTGCAGCGCGGGGTGATTGCGGTATTGGATATTGGCACATCGAAAATCGCCTGCTTGCTGCTGAAATTTGACGAAAGTGCAAGGCTGCGCGGCATTGATGGTGTTGGCCCCATGGCAGGGCAAAGCCATTTCAAGGTGATTGGGGCGGCCACCACGCGCTCGCGCGGGGTGCGCTTTGGCGAGATTGCCGCCATGAATGAAACCGAACGCGCCATTCGCACGGCAGTGCAGGCGGCGCAAAAAATGGCCAATCTGCGGGTGGATCATGCCATCGTGACCTTTTCGGGCGGCGAGCCGCGCAGCTATGGTCTTGCGGGCCAGATCGAGATGCAAGGGCAGATGGTGTCCGAGCAGGATGTCGCGCGGGTGCTGGCGGCTTGCGATCTGCCGCCCCTTGGCGAGGGGCGCGAAGTTTTGCACGCGCAACCGGTGAATTTTGCGCTAGATCATCGCAGTGGCCTTGGCGATCCGCGCGGCCAGGCGGGCGGCGTTTTGGCTTGCGATATGCATTTGCTGTCCATCGATGCCAGCGTGGTGCAGAATGTTTTGTATTGCGTGGGGCGCTGCGATTTGGAAGTGGCGGGCCTGGCCTCGTCGGCCTATGTTGCGGGCGTTGCCTCTTTGGTCGAAGACGAGCAAGAATTGGGCGCGGCCTGCATCGACATGGGCGGCGGGTCAACCAGCGTGTCGATCTTTATGAAAAAGCACATGATCTTTGCCGATGCGGTGCGCATGGGCGGCGATCATATCACCTCTGACATCTCGAAGGGGTTGATGGTGCCCATGGCGGTGGCCGAACGGATGAAAACCAAACATGGCGGCGTTTTGGCCACCTCAATGGATGACCGCGAGTTGATCGACACCGCCGGTGACAGCGGCGATTATGACCATGACAACCGCCAGATCTCGCGCACGGAATTGATCGGCATCATGCGGCCACGCGTTGAAGAAATTCTCGAGGAAACCCGCGCCTGTCTGGATGCAGCGGGATTTGATTCCTTGCCCTCTCGGCAAATTGTCTTGACGGGCGGCAGCAGCCAAATTCCGGGCCTTGATGATTTGGCCAGCCGTATCTTGGGCCAACGCGTGCGCATGGGCCGTCCCTTGCGCGTGCAAGGCCTGCCCCAAGCGGTGACAGGCCCAGCCTTTTCCAGTGCCGTGGGCCTATGCCTTTTTGCGGCAAACCCCCAAGACGAATGGTGGGATTTCGAAATATTGCAATCGGCCTATCCTGTTCGCAGCCTGCGCCGCGCGGTGCGTTGGTTCAAGGATAATTGGTGACACAAGGGACAGCAGTTGCGCCGAAATGTATGAATACGGCAAAAAATTGTTCTATATTTTGCGGTTTTGTTCATTTTTTGCGTGACGTGGGCCGATTCTGTGGATAGAATCGGGGAAAGTTTTAAAAAAATGCCGTGTCAAGCAAAAGATACGGATAAGGCAAGCGACGAAAACAAACTTGGAACGATTAACGTTTCGGCACAAAAAAGAACGGGCAAAACCATGGCGCTAAATCTCATCATGACCCCAGAACGGCAAGATCTAAAGCCGCGCATCACGGTGTTTGGTGTCGGGGGCGCTGGCGGAAATGCCGTGAACAATATGATCGAGCAGCAGCTAGAAGGGGTCGAGTTCGTTGTGGCGAACACCGACGCACAGGCCCTTCAAAACGCAAAGGCGCCGTCCAAAATTCAAATGGGGATCAAAGTCACCGAAGGATTGGGCGCAGGCGCGCGCCCGTCCGTCGGGGCCGCAGCCGCAGAAGAAACGATTGAAGATATCGTCCATCATCTGGCTGGCTCGCATATGTGCTTTATCACCGCAGGCATGGGCGGCGGCACGGGCACGGGCGCGGCGCCCATCATCGCGCAGGCCGCGCGTGAGTTGGGCGTTTTGACGGTGGGGGTTGTGACCAAACCTTTCCAATTCGAAGGCGCCAAGCGCATGAAACAGGCCGAAGAAGGCATCGCCGCTTTGCAAAAAGTGGTCGATACCTTGATTATCATTCCCAACCAAAACCTGTTCCGCTTGGCCAATGAGCGCACAACATTTGCCGAAGCCTTCGCCATGGCGGATGATGTCTTGTATCAAGGTGTCAAAGGCGTGACCGATTTGATGGTGCGCCCGGGTCTGATCAATTTGGACTTTGCCGATGTGCGGGCCGTGATGGACGAGATGGGCAAGGCCATGATGGGCACGGGCGAGGCGACGGGCGAGGATCGCGCGCGCCAAGCCGCTGAAAAAGCCATCGCCAACCCGCTGCTGGATGAAATCAGCCTGCACGGGGCAAAAGGCGTGCTGATCAATATCACGGGC
>CAXNIF010000280.1:0-3184 GCA_964202345.1 Cypionkella sp. | reverse complement strand
AGAAGAGGCCGCGCAAGACGCCATCGACAATGATGTGCATGTGATCGGCATATCCAGCCAAGCCGCTGGCCATAAAACGCTGGCCCCCAAGCTGGTCCAAGCCCTGCGCGATGCAGGGGCGGGGGAAATCTTGGTCATCTGCGGCGGGGTGATCCCGCAACAAGATTACCAATTCCTTTATGATGCTGGCGTCAAAGCCATCTTCGGCCCGGGCACCAACATCCCTTCTGCGGCAAAAGATATCCTTGCCCTCATCCGCGCGGCAAAACCTTAGTGGCTTTCATTTTGGCGCAAATACCTCGCAGGGGGTGAACCTGTCTGCTGCGGCAGACAGGTGAGGGGGCCGCGCAGGCCCCCTATTTTGCCGCCCAAACCATCCCGCGCCGCAACAACTCGCGCGCGGGGCCATGGTCAATCACATTGGCGTGGTGCCCCAGCGCGTTGTAATAGACGCGCCCCTTGCCCCACATCTTTGAAAACACCACAGGCATGGCCACAGGCCCATTGGGCGCGTGCGGGCCATCGACAAGCGGGAAATCGCAGACCGCATGAACCTTCACCGCAGGGTCGATATGCAGGTAATACTGTTCGGTCTTGACGTCAAAATCGCCAATTCCCGCCACCAGCGGATCATCCGATACCATCCGAACGCGGTATTCCACTCCGTCGTTGCCCGGATGGGCCACCCATTGCGCGCCCGTCATAAACTGCCAGCCGACATCATCCCGAAACGCATCGCACATCCCGCCATGGCAGCCCGCAAGGCCCACCCCTGCCGCCACCGCCGCCTGCACGTTTTCAGATTGCTCTTTTCCAATGGTGGACATCGTCCAAATCGGCACGATCAGGGACAAATCTGCCAAGCGGGCGGGGTCATCAAAACAGGTCAATGTATCAAACACATCGACCTGCATGCCCGCACCGCGCAAATCGGCGGCGAACAGGGCGGCCACTTTGTCAGACTCGTGCCCGTCCCAGCCGCCCCAAGTGATCAATGCGCGTGCCATAGGCCCCTCCACAAGTTTTCAATTTCATCGGGCTCGTATGCTCTTTGGTCAATGTTTTGGCCGCGCTTAGAATCTTTGCGGCTGGCTGGGCCTATTGCCCATCACATCCTCAATCGCCGCCATGACATCTGGGCTCATTTTTTCGCGCGACTTCAGCGCGGCGAGGTTGTCGTGCAGCTGCTCTATCTTGCTGGCACCCAGAATCACGGTGGATACGCGCGGATTGGCAAGGCACCACAGCAGCGCCATGTGATGGATCGGCATCCCCGCGCCATCGGCGATTTTGACCAGCTCTTTGATCTTTTCAATCCGCGCGCGGCCCTGCTCGCCCATCATGATATCGCGCAGCCATTCATAGCCGGGCAGATTGGCGCGGCTGTCATTGGGCATGCCGTTGTTATATTTGCCCGTCAAAAGGCCTGACGCCAAGGGCGACCAGATCGTCGTGCCAAGGCCGAAACTGTCATAGACGGGCAGATAATCGCGTTCGACCTTGTCGCGTTCGAATAGGTTATATTGGGGCTGCTCCATCGTGGGCGGCGTCAGGTTATGGGCGCGGGCAATAGCATGGGCCTCGGTGATCTGCTGGCCCGACCATTCAGAGGTTCCCCAATAGATCACCTTCCCCTGACGGATCAGGTTATCCATCGCGCGCACGGTTTCTTCAATCGGGGTGTCGATATCGGGGCGGTGGCAGAAATACAGGTCAAGATGATCCACGCGCAGGCGCTTTAGCGCGGCATGGCATCCTTCCGTCACGTGTTTGGCCGATAGGCCGCGCTGGGTGGGTTTGGCCCCGCCCCAGAACACCTTGGATGAGACGATATAGCTGTCGCGGGACCAGCCCAGTTCGGCAATCGCTTGGCCCATGACCAGTTCGGAATTGCCCGCCTCATAGCCTTCGGCATTGTCAAAAAAGTTGACGCCTGCGTCATAAGCGGCCGATAGCATCGCCTTGGCGGGGGCGACATCGACCTGTTTGGCGAAAGTGACCCAAGAGCCATAAGAAAATTCGGAAACTTGCAGGCCAGATTTGCCCAGGCGGCGGTATTGCATGATTCTTCTCCCGATGATGGGGCCAAGATAGCCCGATTTCGCGCCAGGTCTAGACCGATTGCGACCCCTCGCCGCGCGGGCGAATGGGCCAACTGAGGGCGGCGCGCAGCGTGTTTAGACCGATCAAACCCGCCAAAAAGCCGATGGCGGCGGCAATGAAGCCTTCGGAGGTGACGGGAACTGCAGGGCGAAAATCGGCCCAAGTCGCTTGGATTGTTTCTGCATCGCGAAAACGGTGGGGCAGGGCCATGCGTTCCAGTGGGCCTGCCGCGCGCAGCAAGGTGAGATCGGCGCTAATCCGTTCCAGCCGCAAAAAGGCGCGCTGCATATCGGCGCGGTGGGCATCTTGAAAGGTGCTGCCGGCAATCTGCGCCAGCGCGTCTTCGCGCGTGAGCCCCGCGCGGGTGGCGGATGCATCAAAATCGGCGGCAATTTGGGCCAGGGCATCATATTGCCCGCCAAGGCGTTGCAGATATTGCTGGCTGAATTCGGGAAACTGACTGCCCGCCACGCCTGTGGCGAGCGAGGCAGCGAGGATGAGTTTTTGCAGCATGGGATACTCCGCAAATATGAACATATGTTTGGGGGAGTATCGCAGGGAGTGGGGCGGGGGGGAAGGGGGGGATGTTTGCGATAAAGAAGCGTCTGACGGATTTTATCTAGATTGACGGATAGAGTTGGTGGACCTATACACCTGCGCACAACTTTTTTTCAGAATTGCATTCTTTATGAGGATTAGGAGAAAGACTATGCCTTGGTTAAAAATTAGGTTTTTTGAAATCGTTAAAGTTGGACTGGCGTTTATTTTGCTAGGTTTCTTCGCCACCGCACAGGCGAACGCGCAGGTTAAATCTGTTGGAACTATGTCCGAGTTGGAAACGATACCATCGTCAGCGCAGATCGTGGATGTCGGTCTATATCTGAATTCGGTTTATCAGCTAGAGGTGGCGAACTCGACGTATTATCTTGACGCCTATCTTTGGTTTAAGTGGAAGGGTGACATTGATCCTACTCAAACTATGGAAGTCACGAACTTGGTTGAAGAATGGAGTATGATGATTACTCCGCTGAACGAAGAGCCGATGCTGCTTTCCGATGGATCAAAATATAAATTGATGAAA
>CAXNIF010000279.1:0-3197 GCA_964202345.1 Cypionkella sp. | reverse complement strand
GCCCCGCATATTCGCGCACCACCCAAGCATCGCGCTGCAGTTGCTGCAGTTGGATCGCATGCAAGGATGTCAAAGAATTTTCTATCGACAGCAAACTGCCTTCTGTTTCCATGTTGACAATCGAGGCTTTGAATTGGGCTATGGCCGTTTTCCCCGCGCCGATATCGCGGCTTGCCAGTTCCTTTTTTAAGTGGTCATCAAATTTTTTGCGCAGATTCGCGATGATCGCCGCGGCTTGGTTGATCTCGCGCATGATGATGTCGCGATTGGGAAAGTTTTCTAGCGTGCCCAATCCCTTAGCAAAGGCACTGAAATGGTTATACGATGTCACGCGCTGCTCTTCGCGCAGGGGGGTAAATTTGGCATTTTCGCCGATATCTTGGGTCAGCATAACCTGTGTCACGCTGCGCTCTAGTGAGAGGGCGATGATTCCTTTGGTCCATTCGTTGCGCAATTCCGCGAGTTTGCGCAACTGCTCGACTTGCTGGTAGTTTTGCAGCGCCTCCACTGCGGATAAACTTGTCTGCACAAATGCGACAGAGCCGATGGCCAGCATACCGATTGCCAAAACTGTCGAAATTTTCATCTCTAACCCAACATTGTTGCCCCCCTTGTTTTGGCATGAAAGTCTTAATGAGCCGCTAATCACCGTCCAAGATCGCTGACTTTGTTTGTAAAGGCGGCCTGACAGGCACCGCTTATTTTTTGCAAATCTTGGGGCGTTGTTTTGAAAATATGGTGCGGCGTGCCTGCGGCGGCCCAAATTGTGGAAAATTGCCACAAGTTTTCATCCATCCAAATCGGAATGGGGGAGATATGGCCAATTGGGGCTACGCCGCCAATGGCAAAGCCTGTGGCGGTGCGCACGGCCTCGGCATCGGCGCGGGCCAGGGGCTCGCCTGCCAAAACTGCGGCACGGGCCATGTCCACCATCGCGCCGCCTGCCGTCAAGAATAGATAAAATTTTCCCGAGCTGCCCGCCAAGATGATGGATTTAACGATTTGGTCCAGCGCGCAGCCGGCGGCATCGGCGGCTTGTTGGGCGGTGCGGGTTTGATCGGGCATTTGCACCGGGCGCGTGTCCATACCTGCCGCCGCAAGTGCCGCCGTCACGCGGGCCAAACTTTTGCTCATGCTCTTCTCCCATTGACCAAAGGCGCGGTTTTGGCCAACGTGGCCCCATGTCCACCTTTGCCGAAAAGATCACCCGCCTGCCCATTCCCATTGACGTTGCCATGGGGCAAGAGGCGGCGCAAGCCTTTGGCCATCACCCGCCGCCCGTGCGCGACTTGATTGCGGGGGCGGCTGGTTCTAGCCCGTTTTTGCACGCGCTGCTGCGCCGCGAAGCGGCTTGGCTGAATGACGCGCTGGACAGGGGCGCACCGCCTGCCTTTGCGCAGATTTTGGCGGCTTTGGATCAGGCCCAATTATCCACCCTGGGTGCAGATCTGCGCCGCGCCAAGGCCCGCGCGGCCTTGCTGGTCGCGCTGGCCGATTTGGGCGGGGTTTGGGACACGATGCAAGTGACGGGCGCGCTGACCCAATTGGCCGACCGCGCGGTGCAGCTATGCGTGCAACATCTGGTCGAGGACGAAATCAGGCGCGGCAAATTGCCGGGTGCCAGCCCGCAAGACGCTACTTTTGGCGCGGGGTTGGTGGTGCTGGCGATGGGCAAAATGGGCGCACATGAATTGAATTACTCGTCCGACATTGACCTGATTTGCCTGTTTGACCAAGACCGCTTTGGCGCGCAGGCGGCCGAGGCGCGCAGCGCCTTTGTGCGCGTGGTGCGCCGCATGAGCGCGATTTTGCAAGATATCACCGATTTGGGCTATGTGTTTCGCTGCGATTTGCGCCTGCGCCCCGATGCCGCCGTGACCCCCGTTTGCCTGTCGATTGCCGCCGCCGAAGCCTATTACGAGGCCGAAGGCCGCACATGGGAGCGCGCGGCCTATATCAAGGCGCGCGTTTGCGCGGGCGATCTGGCGGCGGGCGCGCGGTTTTTGAAAACGCTCACGCCCTTTGTGTGGCGCAAACATTTGGATTTCGCCGCCATCCAAGACGCCCATGATATGCGCCTGCGCATCCGCGCGCATCGCGGCCTGAACGGCCCTTTGCGGCTTGAGGGGCATAATATGAAATTGGGCGCGGGCGGGATTCGCGAAATCGAATTCTATGCCCAAACACGCCAGTTGATTGCGGGGGGGCGCGATGCCAGTTTGCGCGACCCCACGACGTTGGGCGCGCTGGCGGCTTTGGCGGCCAAAGGCTGGACAAGCGCGCAAGATGCTGAAGATTTGTCGCGCCTGTATCTCGCGCACCGCGATATCGAACATCGCATTCAAATGACCCATGATGCCCAAACCCATGATGTCCCCAGCAGCGCCCAAGGCATTGCGCGCCTTGCCGCCCTGTGCGGTCAAAGCGAGGCTGACTTTCGCCAAGGTCTATTGGCGCGGCTGACCCAAACCGACCGCTTGACGGACGAGTTTTTCAACCCCGCCGCCGCTGCGCCCCAGCCCGCCGCTTTGGACCCAGCCCCTGCGGCCTTGCCCGCCGAGGCCGCCGCCATTATCGAGGGATGGCAAGCCTATCCTGCCTTGCGCGCGCCGCGCGCCCAAAGCCTGTTTCAGCGCCTGCTGCCGCAGCTCTCTCGCCGCATCGCCCGTGCCGATGCCCCGCTAGAGGCGTTAATGGCGCTGGATGGTTTTCTGGCGGGGCTGCCCGCAGGTGTGCAGATTTTTTCCCTGTTTGACGCCAATCCCGCCTTGGTGGATTTAATCACCGATATTGCCGCCACGGCCCCCAGCTTGGCGCGCTATTTGTCGCGCCATTCGGCGGTATTGGACGGGGTGATCGGCGGCAGTTTTTTTGCCCCTTGGCCAAAATTTGACCAACTTCAAAGCGAGCTTTCCCATTTTCTCGCCGCGGCAAGCGATTATGAATCGCGGCTGGACGCGGCGCGAATTTGGCAAAAGGAATGGCATTTTCGCATCGGGGTGCATCTGCTGCGCGGGCTGGTTTCCCCCGCCGAAGCGGGGGGGCAATATGCCGATTTGGCAGGGGCGGTGATTGCCTCGCTTTGGCCCGTCGTGGGGCAAGAGTTTGCCCGCCGACACGGCCCCGCGCCCGGGCGCGGGGCGGCGGTTCTGGGCATGGGGAGCCTTGGTGCAGGGCATTTGAACGCAGCCTCTGAT
>CAXNIF010000278.1:0-3199 GCA_964202345.1 Cypionkella sp. | reverse complement strand
TGCCCGATGCGGCCGGAATCGCGATGGGTTTTGACCGCGTGGTGATGTTGGCCACCAACGCGCCGCATATCGATACCGTTGTCTGGACGCCGGTTGCTTAGGCCGATCATAGATTTACCCTTTCCCCTTGGGCGGCCAATCGCTAAGCTGATGCCATGCAGTGGAATTTGCCAAATATCCTAACGGTGATCCGCCTATTGGCCGCGCCCGGCGTTGCGGTGATGTTTTTGTATTTTCACCGGCCTTGGGCGGATTGGTTTGCGCTGACCTTATTTGTCGGTGCAGCCATCACAGATTGGTTTGACGGCTATTTGGCGCGGCTGTGGCACCAAGAAAGCAAGTTCGGCGCAGCAATGGATCCGATTGCCGATAAGGCAATGGTGGTGATCGCCATTATGGTTCTGACGGGATATTCGGGAATGAACCCTTGGCTGATCTTGCCTGCCACTGTGATCTTATTCCGCGAAGTCTTTGTCTCTGGCCTACGCGAGTTTTTGGGCAATAATGCCAGCACTTTGAAGGTCACCAAATTGGCAAAATGGAAAACCACGGCACAGATGGTGGCCATCGCGGTTTTGTTTTTGGGCACGGGGCTGGATTATCTGAACGGTGTGGCGATGCAGGGAATGACACCTGATGAATATGTCAACGCCGTCAGCGCGGGGCTTGCCGACCCAGTGCGCGCCTGCGGCAAGCGTGACTGTGCGTCATTGGTGGGATATCTTGGGTTGGTCTTGATGTGGGTGGCGGCTATTTTGACGGCCTTTACCGGACTGGATTATTTCCGCAAATCACAGCGCTATTTAAAGGAAGATGCATGATAACGGTTTTGTATTTTGCATGGCTGCGCGAAAGGATCGGCCTTGGCCGCGAGCAGGTGGAAACCCGCGCGACCACTGTCACCGAGTTGGTCGATCAATTACGCAAAATAGATGACTATCACGCCGCTGCCTTTTCCGACTTGCGGGCTGTGCGCGTTGCGGTGGACCAAAACTTGGTCGATTTCGATGCGACCTTGGTCGGCGCAAGGGAAGTGGCGTTTTTTCCGCCGATGACGGGGGGCTAAAGGGGGGGAAATGCAACTTTTCTTGCAAGAACAGGCCTTTGACCCTTGGGCGCTGGCGGGGCAGTTTTCGTCCGCGTTAAATGGTGCGGGTGCCATGGTGACGTTTAGTGGAATCGTGCGGGACGATGGTGGGCTTACCCAACTGGAAATAGAGCATTATCCCAATATGTCGCGCCCTGCCATTATGGCGATCATGCAAGAGGCGCAGGCAAGATTTCATTTGCTCGATGCCATGGTGATTCATCGTTATGGCATTTTGGCGGCGGGCGAGGTGATTATGATGGTGGCCACCGCTGCCTTGCACCGACGTGAGGCCTTTGAGGCGGCAGAGTATCTGATGGACTATCTGAAATCGCGCGCGCCGTTTTGGAAAAAAGAATATCGCGCCGAAGGGACATTTTGGGTTGATGCCAAAGACAGTGACGAGGCGGCGCTTAAACGCTGGTAAGCGAATCAAACCGCGCCAAGAAATCCGCGCGCACCTGAGCGGGCGGCCGCAAACGAATCGACAGCCCGCGCAAGCTGGCGATGTCTGGTGTGCCAAATAACTTGTTCGCCTCTAGCGGAGAAAACCCCGCAATTTCGACCGCCTCTAGCCATGCTGAAATTTTATCTGCGCTTTTAATGGCCGCTTTGATGGGCGCAGGCAGGCTAGCCGGCAGCCCAAATCGTAGATGAACGGCAGCGGTCAGGCGCAAATCCATCTCGCCATAGCTCGCGCCGATGGCTGATTTGACAGGTGAAATCATATCGCCAATCACATATTCGGGCGCATCATGCAAAAGCGCGGCAAGCCGCCATTTGGCATCCAACTGTCCGCGCGAAAAAATCTCTTCGACCAAAAGCGAATGTTCGGCCACGCTATAGGCAAATTCGCCCCGTGTTTGCCCGTTCCAACGCGCGACAAAGGCCAGACCATGCGCGATATCTTCGATTTCAATGTCAATCGGCGTGGGATCTAACAGATCCAAGCGCCGCCCCGAAAGCATCCGTTGCCATGCCCTTGCCGGTTTTGAACGCGTCTCTTTCACGCCTGCCTCGTCCATTTTTTCCTGCATTTTATTGACACCGCTCGCTTTGGTTGTCGAGTGGGTGCAATCGTGCTATCTGCCCCCTAGATTTCAAGGAGAATGGCACATGGCCAAAGATTATATCGTTAAGGACATCGCGCTGGCAGATTTTGGTCGCAAAGAATTGACCATTGCCGAAACCGAAATGCCCGGTCTGATGGCGCTTCGCGAAGAGTTTGGCGATCGCAAGCCACTGCAGGGCGCGCGCATTGCGGGCAGCTTGCATATGACCATTCAAACCGCCGCGCTGATTGAAACGTTAACCGCGCTGGGCGCAGAGGTGCGCTGGGCGTCGTGCAATATCTTCTCGACGCAAGATCATGCCGCCGCCGCCATTGCCGCTGCGGGCACACCCGTCTTTGCGATCAAGGGTGAAACCTTGGAAGAATATTGGGAATATACCGACAAGATTTTCCAATTTGGCGGCGAAGGCGGCACTTGCAATATGATCTTGGACGATGGCGGCGATGCCACCATGTATGTGCTGATTGGCGCGCGCGTCGAAGCGGGGGAAACCGATATCATCGAAGTGCCGACCTCCGATGAAGAAGTGTGCCTATTCAATCAAATCAAAAAGCGTCTCAAAGCTTCGCCAGGCTGGTTCACCGCGCAGCGCGCCGCGATCAAAGGTGTTTCCGAAGAAACCACCACGGGCGTTCATCGCCTGTATGAATTGCACAAAAAAGGCCAACTGCCTTTCCCCGCGATCAATGTGAATGATTCGGTGACCAAGTCGAAGTTTGACAATAAATACGGCTGCAAAGAATCGCTGGTCGATGGTATCCGCCGCGCCACAGATACGATGATGGCGGGCAAAGTTGCGCTTGTTTGCGGCTATGGCGATGTCGGCAAGGGCAGCGCAGCCAGCTTGCGCGGCGCGGGCGCACGCGTCAAGGTGACCGAAGTTGATCCAATCTGCGCGCTACAAGCGGCGATGGATGGATTCGAAGTGACCCTGCTGGAAGATGAAATCTCGACAGCGGATATCTTTATCACCACCACGGGCAACAAGGACGTGATCCGCATCGAACATATGCGTGACATGAAGGATATGGCTATTGTT
>CAXNIF010000277.1:0-3199 GCA_964202345.1 Cypionkella sp. | reverse complement strand
GGGTCGGGCTGGCGGCGGCGAAGAAATGGGGGGTATGCGGGGGGTCAAACATTACATGCAAAGAACCGCCGTTCAGGGCAGCCCTTGGCTTTTGTCACAAGTGACGGGCCGCTGGATTGCCGGTAGCCCAGCGCAAACCGGCACCCATCCCTTCCGCAAGGCTTTAAGTGATCTTCGAATTGGCGATCAAATTGTCACCGCACAGCGGCGCATCACCAAAGAGGATGTCGAGCATTTCGCGCATTTCACGGGCGATACTTTTTATGCCCATATGGACAGCGTCGCCGCCAAAGCCAATCCGTTTTTTGACGACCGCGTAGCCCATGGATATTTGATCGCATCATTTGCGGCAGGTCTGTTTGTTGACCCAGACCCAGGGCCAGTCCTGGCAAATTACGGCGTTGATAATTTGCGCTTTTTAACGCCTGTCTATTTCGGAGATACCTTGCAAGTTCGGCTGACATGCAAGGAAATAAACCCACGCGCCAATGCAGAACATGGCGAAGTGCGATGGGACTGCCAAGTCACCAAACAGACAGGTGATGTTGTCGCGCAATATGATGTTTTAACAATGGTGGCCAAGATTTGGCCCCCTGCCGAAAATCAGGCCGGCCATTGACAGGGCAAGTTTACAGTTGGGATGGTCTGATCCCCGTTATTGATCCTGCGGCCTTTGTGCACCCACAGGCGGTGATCATTGGCGATGTCCATATCGGCCCGGCCTGCTATGTTGGCCCCGGCGCGGTTTTGCGCGGCGATTTTGGTCGCATAACCTTAATGCAGGGCAGTAACGTGCAAGAGACCTGCGTTGTGCATAGTTTTCCGGGCAAAGAGGTTGTGGTTGGCCCGTCAGCTCATATCGGCCACGGGGCAGTGCTTCACGGATGCTGGATCGGCACAAATGCCATGGTCGGTATGAACGCTGTCGTGATGGATGACGCCATGATCGGCGAGAATTCGATCGTCGCGGCGCTGGCTTTTGTCAAAGCGGGCAGTCAAATTCCGCCGCAAAGCCTTGTTGCGGGGACACCTGCCAAGATTTTGCGCAGTTTGACGCCAAACGAAATTGAATGGAAATCGCAGGGCACTGCAATTTATCAGCGCCTCGCGGCAGAGGCTGGGCAAAAACTGCGCGCGGTGCAACCTTTGGCCGCCGCAGAGGCAAACCGCAAAACACTGCCCGCGGCGCATTACCGCCTCAAATCACGCCAACCCTAAGCTGCAATCATCGAACAGATTTGATGCCTTCTAGGATCAATGTGGTTGCCACATCGGCATAGTCCTCGCGGGTGATGCTCCCGCCATCTTTGAACCACATATAAACCCAGTTCATCATGCCAAACAGCGACATGGTCACGGGCACGAGCAAGGGGCGCAGCTTATTGTTCAAGTCCGGGTTAATGATTTCCAATACCGCAGAGAACCTGCGCACAATGCGCCGTTCAAACTCGATGATTTGCGCTTTTTGTTCTTGCGACAGCGCGGCTTTAGCATTGAGCTGCACCTTGTGCCGGTTATCTGCGCCTTTGTAGGTTTCCAAAACCGTCCCCACCAAAATGCGCAGGCGCTGCTCGGCGGGCAAATCGGGCCGATCCGCCGCCACAATCGCCCTGTCCAAATCCATAAGATGGGTCATGATGATGGCGAAAATCAGCGCGCCTTTGCTGGGGTAATAATGATAAAGCAAAGCTTTAGACACCTGTGCCAATGCGGCAATTTGCGACATCGAAGCTTTTTCCATCCCGTTTTCGGCAAAGACCTGTGCCGCGTGGTCTAAAATACTGCGCTGCTTGTCCGCGAAATCTGCCGCGCGTGTCCGAGCCATGATGCTATCCTTTGGTGATCGGTGGAAGGGGCGCTATCGCAGCGTCTATCGCATTAAAGATTTTTTGTCACGGACGGCACCATCAATCTTTTGGCCGTTTGTCAATCACGCGCTTGGCCTTGCCTTCGGATCGGGCGATTGTGTTTGGATCGCATACATTGACCATGCTGGATACACCGACAATGGATTTGATGTAATGCGCCAATTCCTTGGCGGATTTGGCACGCGCCTCTGGCTCCGCCCAAGTTTGGCTTGCCTCGACATCAACAGTCATGCTGTCCAACCGCCCTTCACGCGTAAGCACGATTTGAAAATGCGGTGCCAAACCTGCACATCTAAGGATTTGCTCTTCGATTTGTGTTGGAAATACATTCACCCCCCGCAAAATGATCATATCGTCACTGCGACCCGTAATTTTTTCAATGCGCCGCATGCTGCGCGCCGTGCCCGGCAACAGGCGAGTCAAATCACGGGTGCGGTATCGGATCATTGGCAGCCCTTCTTTGGTCAAGGTGGTAAAAACCAACTCGCCCATTTGCCCATCGGGCAGGGATTCGCCCGTCACAGGGTCAATGATTTCTGGGTAAAAATGATCTTCCCAAACATGCAAGCCGTCTTTGGTTTCAACACATTCTTGGGCAACTCCCGGGCCCATAATCTCGGATAGGCCGTAGATATCCACCGCATGCATATCAAAGGCGTCTTCGATTTCTTGGCGCATCGCATTGGTCCATGGCTCGGCGCCAAAAATGCCAACATTCAACGAGCTTTGGCGTGGGTCTAGGCCTTGGCGGCGGAATTCATCTAGGATCGACAACATATAAGATGGCGTGACCATGATAATTTGGGGCTGAAAATCTGTGATAAGTGTGACTTGCCGCTCTGTTTGCCCGCCTGACATGGGCACGACGGTGCAGCCCAGCCGCTCTGCCCCGTAATGGGCACCCAAACCGCCCGTGAACAAACCGTAGCCATAGGCATTATGCACCATGTCTCCCGGCCGCCCCCCAGCCGCGCGAATGGATCGCGCCACCAAATTGGCCCAAAGGTCGATGTCTTGGGCGGTATAGCCCACCACTGTTGGCTTGCCCGTGGTGCCAGAAGAGCCATGAATGCGAACCAACTTGTTTTTGGGCGCGGCGAACATCCCAAAAGGGTAGCTGTCGCGCAAATCCTGCTTGACGGTAAAGGGAAATTTACAGATGTCTTGCAGCGATTTTAGATCGCTTGGATGCACGCCCGCCTTGGTAAACCGATCGCGGTAGAACGCAGAATTGTCATAGGCATGTTGCAGCGACTGCTTCATTCGGCGCAATTGTAACGACTGGATTTCATCGCGCGAGGCGATTTCGATAGGGTCAAGATCCTCTTTGT
>CAXNIF010000276.1:0-3217 GCA_964202345.1 Cypionkella sp. | reverse complement strand
CTAGAGGTGTAGCCCCGATTTGTGAAAAGCCCCGCCATTTGTGCGGGGCTTTTTTCAATGGCGCAGCGGCGGCTTGGGCCAAGGGCGGTTATTGGCCAATTCGCCCGCGAAGGCCGCCCATCTGCCCGCGATCCAGCAAAAGGTGATCGGCCAAAATGCAGGCCATCATCGCCTCACCCACGGGAACGGCGCGAATACCCACGCAAGGATCGTGGCGGCCTTTGGTGACAAGGTCGATTTCCTCGCCCTTGGTGGTGATGGTTTGGCGGGGCGTCAGAATGCTCGAGGTGGGCTTGACCGCAAATCGCACAACAACGGGCTGTCCCGTGGAAATACCGCCCAAAATTCCGCCCGCATGATTGGACAAAAAGACCGGCCCGTCTGGCCCCATCCGAATTTCATCGGCGTTTTCCACGCCCGTCAGGGCCGCGCTCGCCATGCCGGCGCCAATCTCGACGGCCTTGACGGCATTGATCGACATCATGGCAGCGGCCAGATCACTGTCCAACTTGCCATAAATCGGCGCGCCCAGCCCCGCTGGAACCCCCGTTGCCACCACTTCGATAATCGCACCGACAGAGTTATGCGATTTGCGCAAATCATCCAGATAGCTGGCCCAGTCATCCGCTGCCGTGGCATCGGGGCACCAAAAGGGATTGTTTTCAACCTCGGCCAGATTGAAACGGGCACGGTCGATGGTGCGATTGCCCATTTGCACCATATAGCCCGAAATTTGCACATCAGGGGCAAGGCTGGCCAAGACGCGGCGCGCCACGCCGCCCGCCGCCACCCGCGCCGCCGTCTCTCGCGCGGAAGAGCGTCCACCGCCGCGCGGATCACGCAGGCCATATTTTTGGTGATAGGTGATGTCGGCATGGCCCGGACGAAAGCTGGCGGCGATGTCTGAATAATCCTTGCTGCGCTGATCGGTGTTGTCGATATGCAATTGAATGGGCGTGCCCGTGCTGCGCCCTTCGTAAACGCCCGACAAGATTTTCACTGCATCATCTTCGCGCCGCTGGGTGACGTATTTATTCGTGCCCGGCTTGCGCCGATCCAGCCATGGCTGCAAGTCGGCCTCGCAAAGCGCGATGCCCGCAGGGCAGCCATCGACGGTGCAGCCAATCGCTGGCCCATGGCTTTCGCCCCAAGTGGTGACGCGAAACATGTGGCCAAAGGTGTTTAGGGACATTGCGGCGCTCCTTTGGGGCAGACATAGGGCATTGGGCGCGGCGGATAAACCAAAAAATGCACCTTGAAGGGCGCGCGATTTGGCTTATGTTCGATGACACCTCGGGGTGCCCATTGGGCTGAGATGCGAAAGCGGACCCGTTGAACCTGAACCGGATCATACCGGCGGAGGGAAGGTTTGGCAGCATGTCGCTCCATTTCCGACCACTTCGTCGCAACATGGAGAGCAAAATGACATCCAAACTCCTTGCTGCAGGCGTCACCTTGTTAAGCGCGGGCATCGCCAGCGCCGCCCTGGGACAAACGCCTGTTTTGACAGTGCTGACCTATGACAGCTTTACCTCGGAATGGGGGCCCGGCCCTGCCATCGAATTGGGATTCGAAGCGCAATGCGGCTGCGATGTGCAATTTCAAACGGCGGGCGATGGGGCGGCGTTATTGGCCCGCCTGCAATTGGAAGGGGCCGCAAGCACAGCCGATGTCGTTGTGGGTCTGGACACAAACCTGATCGAAGCTGCGCGCCAAACGGGGTTATTTGCCGCGATAAATCAGGGCGAAAACACGGTGCCAAATGGTTTTTCGGACGCAAATTTCCTGCCCTTTGACTGGGGCTGGTTTGCCTTTGTCTATGACAAGACCAAACTGTCAAATCCGCCGACATCGCTGGCCGAGCTTGCGGCCTCTGATCTGAAAATCTTGATCCAAGACCCGCGCTCATCAACGCCGGGGCTGGGGTTGGTGCTGTGGGTTAAATCGGTTTTTGGCGATAAGGCCCCGCAATATTGGGCTGATCTGGCCGACAATATCGTCACGGTGACCCCCGGCTGGTCAGAGGCCTATGGCATGTTTCTAGAAGGTCAGGCGGATATGGTTTTGTCTTATACCACCTCGCCCGCCTATCATTTGATTGCGGAAGGCGATGACAGCAAGGCAGCCGCCTTGTTTTCGGACGGACATTACATGCAAATCGAAGTGGCGGGCCAGTTGGTCGCCAGCAAGCAGCCCGAACTGGCAGCGGCGTTCCTAGACTATCTGCAAGGCGACGCCGCCCAGACGGCCTTAATCACCACAAATTGGATGTATCCCGCCAAAATGCCCGCCGCTGGTTTGCCGCAAGGGTTCGAGACCTTGGTTCAGCCCGATGTTTCCCTACGCATCGGCAGCGATAAGATCGAAAGCCTGCGCCAAGACGCAGTGGATGAATGGCTCACCGCCCTGTCGCGCTAGGCGCGGCCCTTGCGGCGGCAATGGTTCTGTCGTTGATGGCGGCAGGGCTGTTGCCGCTGCTTTGGCATGCCAATTTGGGGGCCATGACGGGCGCGGATTGGTCAGCGCTCCGCTTTACACTGTGGCAGGCCGTGCTGTCGGCGGTTTTTGCCTGTGCTTGCGCCGTGCCTTTGGCGCGGGCGCTACATCGCCGGCGGTTTTGGGGACGACAGGCGCTGATTCGCGTCCTATCCGCGCCCTTTGTTTTGCCCAGCTTGGCCGCCGTGATGGGGCTTTTGGCTTGGCTTGGCCCTGCGGGGCCAGCGGCGCGGGCATGGGCGGGCATGGGCCTTGGGCCACTGGATATCTTTGGCCTCGGCGGCGTGGTGCTGGCGCATGTATTTTTGAACATGCCGCTGGCCACGCGCATGGTGCTGCAAGGTTGGGGCGACATCCCCAGCGAAAGATTTCGCCTTGCGCAAAGCCTGGGATTGACGCCGCTCGCCACGTTTCGCCATCTGGAATGGCCGATGCTGCGGGCGATTTTGCCCAGCGCCTTTGCCGCCATTTTCTTAATATGCCTGACGTCATTTGCAGTGGCATTGATCTTGGGGGGCGGGCCTCGGGCCACGACGATTGAACTGGGGATCTATCAATCTTTGCGCTTTGAATTCATTTTGGAACGGGCGGCGCGGCTGGCCTTGATCCAGCTTGTTTTGGGGGTCAGTGCGGTTTTGCTGCTCGCCTTCATTTGGCGCGCGCCCGCGTTTGGCGCGGGTATGGATCGCGCTTTGCCTCTATCGCCGCCCACAGGCTGGGC
>CAXNIF010000275.1:0-3219 GCA_964202345.1 Cypionkella sp. | reverse complement strand
CGATGTCGAAAACGGCAATATGGAAAACAATTTCAACCTGCGCCGTGCGGGAACGGGCGGCTCAGAGCATCCCGATTTGCCCGCAGAGTTTTCGGGCATTCCGCATGATCGTGGGACATTGGGCGCGGCGCGCTCCAGCAATCCAAATTCGGCCAATAGCCAGTTTTTCATTAATTTTTCCGATAATCACTTTTTGAACCGCCAATATACGGTCTATGGGCGTGTGATTTCGGGCATGGAACATGTGGACGCCATCACGCGGGGCGAGCCGCCGGCTGCGCCTGACCGTATGATCACTGTGCGGGTGGCTGCCGATGCTTCTTAAATCAATCCTCGCCTTGGCGCTATTGGCGGGCCCAGGTTTTGCGGCAGAGGGTGCCCTTACCCAAGGGCCATTTCCAGACGGGCCAGGCCCAAACCTTGTGATTGACATCACCGGCACGGCCAATGGCCAAGTGGTGATCGACCTTGCGGCTGATACGGCCCCGCAGCATGCGGCGCAAATTGTGGCTTTGGCCAAAGCTGGGGCCTATGACGGGGTGATTTTTCACCGTGTCATCGAAGGTTTTATGGCCCAAACAGGCGACGTTCAATATGGCAAGTTGGACAGCGGCATGACGCAAAATGCCGGTATTGGCGGTAGCGATTTGCCCGATATTGAGGCCGAATTTACCAATGAAACCTTTGCGCGCGGCATTGTCGGCATGGCGCGAAAAAACAGCCCCAACACGGCAAACAGCCAGTTTTTCATCATGTTCGCAGACGGGCCGTTTTTGGACGGGCAATACACCGTTCTTGGGCGCGTGGTATCGGGCATGGAAGTGGTCGATGCCATTGCGCGCGGCGAGCCGCCAGCCACGCCTGATGTGATGACTAAGGTCACAGTGCAAGAATAAAAAGGGGGCCACGGCCCCCTTTTTGTTAGCCCAGTTTGACAAGCGCGTGGCGCTTTTTGCCTGCGGTGAGTTTCAGCCCTGCCGCAACCTCGTCCAGAGTGACCAGCCGCGGCGCTGTTTCGATCGCGTCATCCACCCGCGCCCCACCATCTGTAAACAAGCGTTTCGCCTCTTTCCCCGATGTCGCGAGCCCCGTTTGAACGAAAAGGGCAGAGGTAGACACACCTTCCGCAATCTGCGCGGCAGTTAGGGTGATCGTGGTCAGATCATCGCCCACGCCGCCCTGTTCAAACACGGCTTTTGCCGTGGCTTCGGCGGTGCGGGCGGCCTCGGCCCCGTGCAGCAATGTGGTCACCTCATTGGCCAAAATGATCTTGGCGGCGTTGATCTCGGATCCGTGCAAAGCTTCCAATCTTGCACATTCGTCCAGCGGCAATTCGGTATAAAGGCGCAGGAACCGCCCCACATCGGCATCGGTGGTGTTGCGCCAGAATTGCCAAAATTCATAAGGGGCCAGCATATCGCCGTTCAGCCACACCGCACCGCCCGCCGATTTGCCCATTTTCTTGCCGTCTGACGTGGTCAATAGCGGCGAGGTCAGCCCGTAAACCTCGCCCTCGACCACGCGGCGTGTCAGATCAACCCCATTGACGATGTTGCCCCATTGATCCGAGCCGCCCATCTGCAACATGCAGCCATAGCGGCGGTGAAGTTCCAGAAAATCATAGGCTTGCAAGATCATATAGTTGAATTCAAGGAAAGAAAGCGATTGTTCGCGGTCCAGCCGCGACTTGACTGAGTCAAAGGACAGCATGCGATTGACGGAAAAATGCCGCCCGATATCGCGCAAAAACGACAGATAGTTCAGATCGTCCAGCCATTCGGCGTTATTGAGCATGATCGCATCCGATGGCCCATTGCCATAGGCCAGATAGCGGCCAAACACCTGTTGCATCATAGCAATATTGCTGTCGATCTGCGCATTGGTCAGCAGCGGGCGCTCATCCGCGCGAAAGCTGGGGTCGCCCACTTTGGTGGTGCCGCCACCCATCAGGGTAATCGGCTTGCCGCCCGTTTTTTGCAACCACCGCAACATCATGATGTTCAACAAATGCCCCACATGCAGGCTGGCGGCTGTTGCATCATAACCGATATAGGCGGGCATGCCCCCCTTGAGCAGCGCCTCGTCGAGCGCCTGATAATCGGTGCAATCGGCAACAAAGCCGCGCGAGAGCATCACGCGCAGAAATTCAGATTTTGGATGGTAGGTCATGGGAAACTCATGCGATAAGATAGCTCTCCTATAACGAGGGGCGGGGGCAAGGGGAAGATGAAAGCGAAAGGGCCGGTCTGGGCGTTGGGGATGATGTCGGGCACATCCCTCGATGGGGTGGACGCGGCCATGATTCGCACCGATGGGGTTTCCATTTTTGAATTTGGCCCGCATGAGTACCGCCCCTATTCCGATGCCGAGCGCGCGCTGCTGCGCGCTGCCTTGGGCAAATGGCAGGGGGAAGCAGGAGTCAAGCAGGCCGCCCAAGTGATCGAAACCGCACATGTCGATCTGGCCGCCCGCTTTTCTGGCGTTGATGTTGTGGGGTTTCACGGCCAGACCTTGGCGCATGATCCCGCGCATGGGCGCACCCATCAAGCGGGAAGCGGCGCGCTTTTGGCGCGGGCGCTGCGCCTGCCTGTGGTCTGGGATTTTCGCAGCAACGATGTCGCGATGGGCGGGCAGGGCGCACCTTTGGTGCCATATTTCCACCATGCCTGTGCGCGCTTTATCGGCGCCGATCACCCCTTGGTCATGCTAAATCTGGGCGGGGTGGGCAATGTCACTTGGATCAACCCCGATTTTGTGAATCCAGAAGAGAGCGGCGCGGTTTTGGCCTTTGACACGGGGCCCGCTAATGCGCCGATCAATGATCTGATGCAGTCGCGGCGCGGCCTTGCGCAAGATACGGGCGGTGCGCTGGCGTTATCGGGGCACGTGCAAGAGGATATTGTGGCACAATTCCTGCGACAGAGTTATTTTTTAAAGATACCGCCGAAATCTTTGGATCGAGATGCCTTCGCCGCTGATTTGGCCCGCCTTAAGGGGCTCAGTGATCCAGATGCCTTGGCGACAGCCACTGCGATGGCCGTGGCTGGCGTTGTCGCAGCGGTGCAACATTTCCCCGCGCCGCCCAAATGCATCTTGGTGGCGGGCGGCGGGCGGCATAATCTTGCCCTTATGTCTATGCTGAAAAAACGCCTAAGCTTTGACGTTAAACCCATTGAATCAGTGGGGTTAAATGGAGATATGCTTGAGGCGCAAGCCTTT
>CAXNIF010000274.1:0-3231 GCA_964202345.1 Cypionkella sp. | reverse complement strand
GGATCTTTGCCCTCGGCATTATGCGCAGTTTGTCACAAAACTGATGAAAATGCGCGCTATAGCGTGGCTAGGAAAACTGGCATGTAGGGGTGAGTGATGCACGAGGATCTGTGGTTTATCAAAGCAGGCATTGCCGCTATTTGTTTTTTTGCTTTGGTTTTTGACACGGTCATGCAGACTGGGTTTGCTGCCGAGGTGGCCTTAGGTTTGGCAGTTTTGGTGCTGGCACTTGATGCACGCCGCGACCGTTTGCGCGATTTCTGGCATAGCTTTTAATCAAGACCAGCGCGCCATAGGATCAATCGACCCTTGACCAAGGGGATGAAATTCGCCAAAGCCTGCGCATGGTTCCTTTAGATAAATTAGCGCAGATTTCGCAACGCTTTGAGTTTCTTGAGGCAAAGCTGAACGCGGGGGCTTCCCCTGCGGATATTGCCGTATTGTCGCGGGAATATTCCGAACTTGGGCCAGTGGTCACACAGATCAACGCCTATCGGCGTGCGATCGACGATTTGGCAGAGGCGGAGAAAATGCTCGCCGATCCCGACATGCGCGCCTTGGCCGAAGATGAAATTCCCGCTCTTAAGGCCAAGATTCCAGAAATGGAAACCCTTTTGCAGGTGGCTCTCTTGCCCAAGGATGCCGCAGACGCCCGCCCCGCGATTTTGGAAATCCGGCCAGGGACGGGCGGCGATGAGGCTGCACTTTTTGCGGCAGATTTGCTGCGCATGTATCAGCGCTATGCCGAAAAAATGGGCTGGAGCTTTGAGGTTTTGGACCAGCAAGACAGCGAATTGGGCGGCATTAAGGATGTTTCCGTTCACGTAAAGGGCGAGGGGGTCTTTGCCAAGTTAAAGTTTGAATCAGGCGTGCACCGTGTTCAGCGCGTCCCCGAAACCGAGGCGCAGGGCCGTGTCCATACCTCTGCCGCCACAGTTGCCGTTTTGCCCGAGGCAGAAGAGGTGGATTTGGTTATCCCCGCCGCAGACATCCGCATTGATACGATGCGCGCCTCTGGGGCAGGGGGGCAGCACGTCAACACGACAGATTCTGCGGTTCGCATTACCCATTTGCCCACGGGAATCATTGTGACCTCTGCCCAAAAGTCACAGCACCGCAACCGAGAATTGGCCATGCAGGTGCTGCGCGCGCGCCTTTATGATTTAGAACGCGCCCGCGTGGATGATGCCCGCGCCGCAGAACGAAAATCCCAAGTGGGCAGCGGTGATCGCAGTGAGAGAATCCGCACCTATAACTTTCCGCAGGGGCGCATGACCGATCATCGCATAAATTTGACCCTCTACTCGCTCAATGCGGTGATGCAAGGCGAGATTGGCGAAGTCATCGACGCCCTGGTGTCCCATGATCAGGCCAGTAAGCTGGCCGAGATGGAGGGATGAGCGCGCAGGCCACGCTGGCGCAATTGCTGCACAGCGGGGTTGCCGCGCTGAAATCGGCGGGAATCGATAGCGCAGCGGCGGATGCCCGAATCTTATTGGCCGATGCGGCCGGCATTGCGCCTGATCGGCTGACCCTACATCTGCCGGACAAAGCGAATGAGATGGCTGAAACAGTCTATCCCTTGCATATCGCCGCCCGTGTGCAGGCGAAGCCCGTGGCGCAGATCATCGGGCGGCGGATGTTTTGGGGCCGCAATTTTGTAGTTACCCGCGACACATTAGACCCCCGCCCAGAGACGGAAATCTTGGTGGCCGAGGCGCTGCGCGGCTCGTTCAGCCGCGTTTTGGATATGGGCACAGGGACGGGCTGTATTTTGCTGTCTTTGCTGGCCGAACGCCCCAACACGCAGGGGGTCGGCAGCGATCTGTCGCAGCGTGCCTTGGATGTGGCGCGGCGCAATGCGCTTGCTCTCGGGGTAGAGGGGCGGGCTGAACTTGTGCAATCTGATTGGTTTGCCGCAATTTCCCAGCGTTTTGATCTGATTGTGTCGAATCCCCCCTATATCGCGGCCGCTGAAATGCAGCATCTTTCCCGCGATGTGCGCAACTGGGAGCCCCATCTTGCCCTGACCGATGGCGCCGATGGGCTGACCGCCTACCGCGCCATTGCCGCAGGGGCGATGGCCCATTTAACGGCAGAGGGGCGCATTTTGTTGGAAATCGGCCCAAGTCAAGGCGCGCAGGTGGCCAAGCTTTTGGCTGTAGAAGGTCTGGAAAATATCCAAATCCTGCCTGATTTAGACGGGCGCGACCGTGTGGTTTGCGCCATTGCCCCAAAAACTGCGGCCAATTAGCTGCACCACAGCGGCGCGTATTAAATTGTGCAAAGAAAACCCTTGCCCTGCCTGCACAGCTATGATTAGTGAAGGCACGCGCAGCAGCCATAGCCGCCGCGATTAACCCAATACATTGCCATATCCCTTTGGGACGATCAGGATTGATCAGGCAAGGTTTAGACCACTTTTCTGGAACAAAGGTTCATATGCGATCTTCCAAGTCACGCTCGCGTTCCAAGGCGAACCGCCCGCGCACGTTAGGCAATATTGTCAACCGCGTTTTCGACAGCTCCGGCCCAGAGGGCAAGGTGCGCGGCACGCCGCAGCAAATTATCGAGAAGTATCAAACTTTGGCGCGTGATGCGCAATTGTCCAATGATAGAGTTGCCGCTGAAAACTTTCTGCAGCATGCCGAGCATTACACGCGCCTCTTGGCCGAAGCGATGCGCGAAATGGCCGCTGAACAAGAGGCGCGTATGGCCCAACAAGGCCAACAAAATAATTGGCAAAATCGTCAGCATGATCCACGCGAAAACGGAACCCGAATGGATGGGGGCGGCAATGAGCATGACTTTAACCCCATGGATGTGATGGATGGCCCGTTAGACCCTGTTGACATGAGCGAACAAGAGCAAGGCGCGCCGCGCATGGCGCCGCGCAATTCGCGCCCGTTTGAGGGTAAAAGCAACGAGCAGCGCCCCAACAACCGCCCAAAAGAGAATCGCCCCCGTGACGAGCGACCCCGTGACGAGCGACCCCGTGACGAACGCCCCCGTGACGAACGCGCACAAGATGATCGTCCGCGCGAAAATCGCTGGAACGATCAAGGCAGGCCGCCGCGCAATGACGATCTGGCCGATGGTCGCCCCCAAGCTGCCATCCCGGTTTTTGAATCCCCCGCCGCAGTTGTTGCGCAGCTTCTTGAACAGCCGGCAGAAAAACCATCCCCAAAGCCGCGCGCGCCGCGTGTCAAGCGGGCCGATCCATCCGATACG
>CAXNIF010000273.1:0-3250 GCA_964202345.1 Cypionkella sp. | reverse complement strand
ATTCCTCGCGCTTTTTGCAGGACTATTGGCCATTATCGCTTCTTTCTTCTTTCCCATTGACTTACAAGCAGCGGATTTCAGACAATCGTTCAACTATCGGCAAGGTACTTTGCTTTTTTCTCAAGGAGCGATGTCGGTATTTTCAGGCTTAATTCTAGGTGTTCTTTACGAGATCAGCAATAAGCTGGACCGTTAAACGACAATTGCGTTAAGGCCAGGTGCTGATTCAACAAGTTCTCTAAACTGCGCTAGTGCGTCTTACCACCCAAAGCCAAGGTATGTGCGCGCAGCCATGCCAAGAACCCGCGCGGGTTGCCTTCCCATTTGTCGAGTTCTGACGCCTCTAGGGCTGGGCCAATAAAGGGGCGCTGGGGTTTGTTTAAGGCGCGTTTGATTTCATACAGCAGCAGGCCTTGGCGCAGCGAATCTGACAAAAGATTCGCGATCAAAAATGCCCGCGAGTTCTGACCCACAAAACAAATCGGCAAAATCTTTGCCTTGGATTTTTGAATCATCTTATGGGTAAAGACATTCCATTCCGCCTCGATCGCGGGGCCAAAAAAGGTCTCCGACATCGCCACTTTGCCAGCGGGAAACAGGATGATCGCCCCGCCTTTTTTCAGATGATCCATCGTATCATTGCGCATTTGCAGGCCCAATTCGCGCGAATTTTCCTCGTGCGGAAAGGGGACGGGGATCATGAATTCTTCGATTTCAGGAATCCCCGTCAGCAAAGACCGGGTCAAAATTTTGAAATCCCCGCGCACCCGCGAAAGCATTTCCCCCATCACCATACCATCGACCAACCCATGCGGGTGGTTGGCCACCACAACCAAGGGCCCCGTTTTGGGAATTAGGGCGATTTCTTCGGGTGGGGTTTGCACCTCGATTCCCATATGGCGCACGGCCTTGGACCAAAAGGGCACGCCAAAGGGCACGCCTGTGCGTTCAAAATTGCGAATGGCGCGCAACAATGTGACCTTTGCGGTGATCCATTCGATGGCCCGAATCGTGCCAGCTTTGAACGGGTTGGTAAAGGTGCCTGCATAAGACAAGCGGCGCATGTCGTATTTCTTGGCAACGGCGGCAGGCGTTGTCTGAGCGGGAGATGGCGCGGGATCGTGCATTTGTGTCACGCGAGTTAGGCCTTATTCAAAATTCTTCGCCAAAGCGATTGGCCACCAATGCCGAAAGCGCGCAGCTTAGCGCTTCGGCCTCTGGGCCCGTTGTATCTACCTCAATACTGGTTCCGCGCGATGCTGCCAACATCAAAAGCCCCATGATGGAATCGCCCGAAACATCCATCCCATCTTTGGACACTGTGCAGGTGGCATCAAACTGTTCAACAACTTCGACAAATTTTGCCGAAGCGCGGGCGTGTAACCCTTTTTCATTGATGATATTCAACCGCAACGCGCCCATTCATTCCGTTCCGTCAATAGCCCTAGAGTCCAGATATTTGCGCCCAGCATCTAGCGCGGCGGCAACGGCCTCGTCTACGGGCAAATCGCGCGATTTTGCCAATTTGATCAGCAGCGGCAAATTAGCACCGTAGATGATGCGCCGCCCTTTTCCCGAACATGCCATCAGCGATAAATTCGATGGCGAACCGCCAAACATATCGGTCACCAAAACCACGCCGCGCCCCTGATCGACGGAATCGCTGGCGGCGCAAATCTCGGCCTGCTTGGCAGCGCGATTGTGGTTGTCCTCGATGGCAATCGCGACCATGGCGGGTTGGTGTCCCACGACATGTTCAACGGCGGAAAGATATTCCCGCGCAAGCCCCCCATGAGCAACGATGACAATACCGATCACGCGGCCGGATCCTTTGGCTGTGCCAGCGTCGTGCTGGCCTTGCGTTCCAACTCTCGATGACGTTTTGACACTGGCCAGCCAGCTTCTGCAAGGGCTTTGGCAAGTTTTTCTGCCATGACAACCGAGCGATGTTGCCCCCCTGTGCAGCCAAAGCCGATGGAAAGATGCGCCTTGCCTTCGCGGCGCTGTGCCGGAAGTAACAGAAAAATCAAATCTTGCACCTTTTGGGCAAAGCTTTCGAACAGCGGATCGGCACGAACAAAAATTTCGACACGCTTATCTCTGCCGTCCAAATCGCGCAAGCTTTCTTGCCAATGGGGATTGGATAAAAAGCGGCAATCCAGCACCATGTCCAACCCGCGCGGCACCCCGCGCTTATAGCTAAAGGAATGCACCGAGACCCCCATTTGCCCCGCGCCATCGACACCGAATAATTGGGCGATTTCGGCCTTTAGCTCGTGGGGCGACATGCCGGTTGTATCAATCAAATGGTCGGCGCGTGCGCGAATCGGGGCCAATAGATCGATTTCGCGGGCGATTCCTTGGGTGGGGGGGGCGTTTTGCGCCAAAGGGTGACGCCGCCGCGTTTGGTTATACCGCAAGATCAATTCAGATTCCGAACAGTCCAGATAAACAACTTGCAAGATTCGCAAGGGATCGCGCGTCAGCCTGTCGATCAATTCAATCAGCGCGCCTGCCGAAAAATCGCGGTTGCGCACATCAAGTCCAAGGGCGATGGGCCGTGGTAGGCTTGGACCATCAATCAGGCGCGGCACCAAGGATAGCGGGAGGTTGTCGATCACCTCATAGCCCAAGTCTTCAAAGGCGTTTATGGCCGTGCTGCGGCCAGCGCCCGATGGCCCGGTGATGAAGATCAAATTGCCCAAGGCTGTGTCGGGCGCAGGTTGGTTCATGGTTGCTCACACTCATGGCGCTGCCCCATCAAATAGCACATCAATGCCGAAGGAAAGTGCGGCCCGGGGTTAAACTGCAGCAAATCCACGGCAATACCCGCCAAAGTTGCTTTTTGCGGCGCTGGCATGCGATCTTGGGTTGTTCGCTCCAGATGAACAAGGGCGGCGATCGGCGTTGTCGGGAAAAAGGGCAGGCGGATGATGCCAATGCCGCGCAGTTCCAAAAGGCCCGCCAAAGGGCTTGGCGCGCGGGCCATCAAGCGGCCTTGCTGCGGCCAAATTTCGCAGCGATCATCTGCCACCAGCACGGCACCAAGGGCGATCAACTGCGCTGATAAGGACGATTTGCCCGCCCCCGAAGCGCCAAGGATCAGCAGGCCCTTACCATGGGCGTGGATGCAATTGGCGTGAATGTTTTCCAAGGAATTGGGCTGGGTCATCTTTACAGGGGCAGGCCCACAACAAAGCGCGCACCCAGCGGTTCTGATGCCGCATCTGCCTGCGTGGGGCGAATGTTT
>CAXNIF010000272.1:0-3270 GCA_964202345.1 Cypionkella sp. | reverse complement strand
CAGCAGCGCACGTGCCGCCTGCCGCGCGGCATCGGTGACAACATTCCCCGCCAGCATCCGCGCGATTTCTTCGACGCGCGCGCCCGGCGGCAGGGCTACCACGTTGGACAGGGTTTGCGCGCCTTCAACGCGCTTTTCCACCCGCCAGTGATGCGCACCAAGGGCGGCTACTTGCGGCGAGTGGGTGACAACCAGCACTTGGGCATCATGGGCCAAAGCGGCCAAGCGGCGGCCCACAGCATCCGCCGTTGCCCCGCCCACGCCGCGATCAATTTCATCGAAAATCATCGTCAAGCCTTCGGTCTGCGCGGTCAGGCAGACCTTGAGCGCCAGCAAAAAGCGCGAGAGTTCCCCGCCAGAGGCAATTTTATTCAGCGGGCCTGCGGGTGCGCCAGGATTGGTGGCCACAGTGAATTGAACGTGATCCCCCCCCTCTGGCCCCGCCTCTGCTGGGGTGATTTGCGTCTCAAACAGCGCGCGTTCCATTTTCAGAGGGGCGAGTTCGCCCGCCATGGCCCCATCCAGCCGCACGGCGGCGGCGCGGCGCTGGGCGCTGATTTGGGCGGCCTCGCTGTCATAGGCGGCCTGCGCCTGTGCAAAATTGGCCTCAAGCTGGGCAATGCCCGCCGCGCCCCCGTCAATGGCGGCAAGCCGCGCCGACAAAAGGGCGGCATGCCCGGCCAAATCATCGGGCAATACCCCATGTTTGCGGGCCAAGGCGCGGATGGCAAATAGCCGCTCTTCCAGCGATTCAAGATCGGCAGGGTTGAAATCCAAGGCCGCCAGCGCGCCTTCGACGCCGCCTTGCACCTCGCCCAGTTCGATCAGGGCCCTGCTTAGCGCGGCAATAGGGGCATCGAGCCGCCCATCCGAGCGATCCGCCGCCCCTTCCAGCCAGCGCAGCGCGTCGCGCATCGCGCCTTCGGCCCCATCGGCGGCAATGGCGCTATGGGCGCGGGCGATGTCGGCGCGCACCTTTTCCGCGCCTTGCATCAAGCGGCGGCGCGCATCAAGTTGGGCCTCTTCGCCCGCCTGCGGGCTTAGCTTTTCCAATTCCTCGACGGCATGGCGCAGAAAATCTTCATCCGCCTGCGCCCGCGCCAGCCCTTCGCGCGCGGTCTCTAGCGCGGCGGCGGCGGCGGCGCGGGCCTCATAAGCGGCGCGCAAGCGGGTAAGATCCAGCCGCGCATAGACGTCCAGAATGGCGCGGTGGCCGCGCGGGTTCAGCAGGCCGCGATCATCATGCTGGCCGTGCAATTCAACCAAAGTATCGGATAAATCGCGCAGCACTTCGGAGGTGACGCGCCGATCATTGACCCAAGCGGTTTTGCGCCCATCCACGGTATTGATTCGGCGCAAAAACAACTCGTCCTCAACCGCAATACCCGCTTGGGCCAAAACGGCGCGGGCGGGGTGCTGGGCGGGCAGATCAAAAATCGCAATCACCTCGCCCTGCGCGGCCCCCGCGCGCACAATTTCGGCCCGACCGCGCCAGCCCAGCACAAAGCCCAAAGCATCCAGCAAAATGGATTTGCCCGCCCCCGTCTCGCCCGTCAACACGTTCAGCCCAGGCGCAAATTCCAGCGTCAAGCGGTCGATGATAAGAACATCGCGAATGTCAAGAACGCGCAGCATCGAACGGGCCTACATCCATTCGCCTTTGATCATTTGCCGATACACCTGCATCAACCAGTGGTCGCCCTTTGACATCGGCTTTAGCCCTTGGCCTTGCAGCAGGTCATAGCTGTCTTGGTAGAAGGGGTTTGACTGATAGTTATACCCCAAAATCGCAGCGGCGGTCTGGGCTTCATCGGTCAGGCCAAGGGCAAGATAGGCTTCGACCAAACGATGCAGCGCCTCGGCGGTGTGGGTGGTGGTTTGAAAATCGGCCACGACAACGCGGAAACGATTGATGGCGGCGGCATAATTCTTGCGCTTAAGATAATAACGGCCAATTTCCATTTCCTTGGCAGCCAGATGATCAAAGGCCAAATCAAACTTAAGAATCGCTGATTTGGTGTATTCGCTGTTCGGATAGGTTTCGATCACCGCGCGCAAGGCTTGCAGGGCCTGATAGGTTAGCCCTTGATCGCGCCCAACTTCGTCGATTTGGTCATAAAACGACAGGGCCAGCAGATATTGCGCATAAGCGGCATCTTCTTCGCCGGGATAAAAATTCAAATAGCGCTGGGCGGCAATGCGCGCCTCTTCGTATTCTTTCAGCAGATGCGATGTATAGGCCTGCATGATAAGGCCGCGCTTGGCCCATTCCGTATAGGGGTAAAGCCGTTCCACTTCGGTGAAAAAAACCAGCGCTTCTTTTGGCTCTTGCTCATCTTCCAGTAGGATTTCGCCCCGCGTGTATAGCTCTTCGGCGGTGAACCCATCCAGCGTGGGGGCCACCTCTTGGGGGCCACATGACAGCAAAAAGCCCGTCAAAAGCGCCCATCCCAACAAACGCCGCCCGCGCGCCATGTTTCCAATCCGTTCCGTGGTCATGCCTAAGCCCCTTATGTGCAACACCGCGCCCAACACGTCGTTTTGGCTTTGGTCACTTTCGTCTTGCTAGCATATAATTTTCCAAGGCGCAAAACGGCTTTGGCGTCAAAAATATCCAAAAGTCGCGAAAAAGCGTCTAGTGCGCCGCAGAGGCATAGGGCAAATCACTGTGCCGCAGGCCCACGCCGGGCAATTTGCCGTATAGCGCACGGCCCACCTCGGCATATTCCCATGCCGAAGGGTCCGAAAATAGGGCGCGCAAAAGCCCATTTGTCATGGCATGGCCCGCACGATACCCCGTATAGCGGCCCAAAATGGGCGCGCCCGCCAAGGCCAAATCGCCCAAGGCATCCAGCATTTTATGGCGCACAGGTTCGTCAGGTTGGCGCAGCCCGCCCGGCGAGAGCACCTTGGCACCATCGAACACCACCGCATTTTCCATCGTGCCGCCCAAAGCAAGACCGCGCGCGCGCATGGCGATCACATCGGCATTGCTGCAAAAGGTGCGGCTGCCAGACAATTCCCGCACAAAAGTGCCATTGGCCATATTCAGCGCCAAGGATTGCCGCCCAATCGCTGCATCGACAAAATCAATTTCAAAATTGATTTCCAACATATCCGCCGGCTCTAGCCGAACCATAGCGGCCTCTTGGCGCAATTCTATCGGCTTTTTCACCAAAATAGCCCGCAGCGGCGCGGGCAAAGCTGCGATACCCGCGCGCAAAATACCGGCCACAAAGGGCGCGGCCGATCCGTCCAAAATGGGGGCTT
>CAXNIF010000271.1:0-3278 GCA_964202345.1 Cypionkella sp. | reverse complement strand
AGGATTGGTGGCGGCGATGGATTCGACATAATTCAAATTATTGGCGGCGTTGATACGGTCGATAAAGATCACACCCGGTTCGGCAAAGTCATAGGTGTTGCGCATGATACGCGCCCACAGCGCCCGCGCCTGCACAGTTTTGTAAACGCGCCCGCCATGCACCAAATCCCAAGTGCCATCGGCTTTGACGGCGTCCATAAAGGCATCGCTCACCAGCACCGAAAGATTGAACATGCGCAAACGGGCGGGGTCGCGCTTGGCTTCGATAAAGGCCTCAACATCGGGGTGATCGCAGCGCAGCGTTGCCATCATGGCCCCGCGCCGCGACCCTGCTGACATGATCGTGCGGCACATGGCGTCCCAAACGTCCATAAACGACAAGGGGCCAGAAGCATCCGCCGCGACCCCCTTCACTTCGGCACCGCGCGGGCGAATGGTGGAAAAGTTATAGCCAATGCCGCCGCCTTGCTGCATGGTCAATGCAGCTTCGCGCAGCGCGTCAAAAATCCCGCCCATATCGTCAGGGATCGTCCCCATCACAAAGCAGTTAAACAGCGTCACACTGCGCCCCGTGCCTGCGCCTGCGGTGATACGCCCTGCGGGTAGGAACTTGAATCCCTCTAGCGCGGCATAAAATTTGGGCTCCCATAGCGCGGGGTCTTTTTCGACGCTGGCCAAATCGCGTGCCACGCGCGCCCATGTGTCTTGCACCTGCGCGTCAATCGGGGTGCCATCGGCGGATTTTAGGCGATATTTCATATCCCAGATTTGGGCAGCGATGGGCGCGGAAAAGCTGGACATATGGCCCCCTCAGGCGTGACAAAGATGTTGTGTGATTGGCAGGCAGAAACGCAAGATAGCGCCCAACTGCCCCCCAATCAAGCCTTGTTGCTGGCGCCAAACCCGCTATCTTGGCCGCAGAATCGGGGGCGTTTTGGGCCATATCAACATTATCAAGCTTTGCGTGGGCTGCGACAGCGTTCAGGATCTTTTGGATTGGCGCGCGGCCCATCGGCATCTGTGGCCAAAGGGGACGAATATCCACGTCACCCGCATGTTTCCCAAACGCATCGACGAGGTGTTGGCGGGCGGAAGCCTGTATTGGATCATCAAGGGCGAGGTTTTGCTGCGCCAGCCTATCCTTGATCTGCGCGACGTTCAGGGCGCGGATGGGATCAAACGCTGCGCTATTGTGCTGGATGAAAACGTGATCCACACCCATCCCGCCCCGCGCCGTGCCTTTCAAGGTTGGCGCTATCTTGACCCAAAAGACAGCCCGCCAGACCTGCCGTTAGGGCGCGCCGCCGAAGCGCCTTTGCCACAAGAATTGGCCCGCGCCCTGGCTGAAATCGGGTTGCGCTGATGCAAAGGCGCGTGTTTATTCTGGCGGCACCGGTGATCTTTTTGCTGCTCTGGTCGGCGGGCTATGCCATCGCCAAGCTGGGCCTGCGCTATGCCGAACCCTTTACCATGCTGGCACTACGCTACGGCATTGTCGTGCTGCTTTTGGGGCCGCTGGCGCTGATTATGCGCCCCGCTTTCCCCACAAGGGCCGCCGATTGGGGACATTTGGCCATTGTTGGCTTTTTGATTCAGTTCTTGTATTTTGCCATTGCTTGGGCCGCCTTTTTGGCGGGAATGTCCGCCGCGCTTTTTGCCATTATCGTATGTTTGCAGCCTATTTTGGTGGCCTTGGCGGCACCCAAATGGGTGGGCGAAAAAGTTGGTCTTTTGGCATGGCTGGGTTTGGGGTTGGGATTGGCAGGGGCGGCAGTCGCCGTGCTGGCGCGCGGCAATGTCGAATCGGCCAGTGCCCTAGGGCTGGGCCTGTCGGCACTGGCGCTGTTTGGCATCACGGCCGGCACTTTGTGGGAAAAACGCTTTGGCCGAGAACACCATCCAATTGCCAGCAACTTGATTCAATATACGGTGGGTTTTGCGCTGACCTTGCCCGCCGCCTTGTTGTTTGAGACCATGCAGATTGATTGGCAGCCGCAATTCTTGTGGGTGATGGGCTATTTGATTTTTGGCAATTCCTTACTGGCGATGACGCTATATCTTGCGATGATCCGCGCAGGCGAAGTGGCGCGGGTGTCGTCGCTGTTTTATTTGGTGCCGGCGCTCGCGGCGCTGTTTGCTTGGCCCATTTTGGGTGAAAAGATGCCGCCAATGGCTTGGGCGGGCATGGCGCTGGCGGGGCTGGGCATCGCGCTGGTCGCGCGCCGCCGCTAATTGATCAGCCGCGCCAGTAGCTGCGCACGCTTTGGCCCTAGCCCTGACCAATCAGCGCGCAAGGACGCGTAAAGCGTGGCTTGGCTTTGGTGTATGACCGCGTCTTGCAACACTTTCAGGTGATTGGCGCGCAGCGTCTCTCCTGTCGAGGTGATATCGGCAATCGCCTCGGCGGTGGCATTTTTCACAGTGCCTTCGGTTGCGCCTTGGCTGTCAATTAATTGGTAATCCGCCACGCCTTGGGCCGTCAGGTAATCGCGCACCAAGCGGTGGTATTTGGTGGCAATGCGCAGACGAAACCCGTGGGCGGCACGAAAGGCGGCGCAGGCGGCGTCCAAATCGTCGATTGTTTCCACGTCAATCCACACCGCAGGCACGGCCAAAATCAAATCGGCATGACCAAAGCCCATTGGGGCCAGCTCTTGCACCTGCTGTTGCCAATCGGCCAGCTTTTCGCGCAGCAAATCACTGCCCGTCACACCCAAATGAATGCGCCCTGCCGCCAATTCACGCGGGATTTCCCCCGCCGACAGCAGCACAAGTTCCAGCCCCCCAAAGCCAGACACCGCCCCCGCATATTCGCGCGAATCTTGTGATTGGCGCATGGTGATGCCGCGCTGGCCGAACCATTCAAAGCTTTGCTCTTGCAAACGCCCCTTCGAGGGAATGCCAATTTTCAATGACTCGCTCATTGCGCCCCCCGCAAAGCAGCCACCAAATGTGGGCGGATCACGCCGCCCACGGCAGGGATAGACCTTCCCCCGCCCAAAACTTGGGTCAGCGCATCATAGCGCCCGCCGCTGGCATAGGGCGGCAGATCGGGCGCGCCCAAAAAGGCGAAAACAAACCCATCGTAATATTCCATCGAATTGCGCCCATAGCCCGCATCAAAGGGCAGGCGTGCTGTGTCAATCCCCCGCGCGCGCAAGGCCGCCAGCCGTTGACCAAAGCGCTGGGTGGCGGCGCTTAGGCTGGGCATTTGGCGCGCGATCTCTCGCAGCGCGATCAAGGCGCTATCGCAGGGGCCGCTGATACGGATCACCGCG
>CAXNIF010000270.1:0-3289 GCA_964202345.1 Cypionkella sp. | reverse complement strand
CGCTCGCCGATCCAGCCCTTCGACTCGGGCACGGGTTGCGAGGCGGTCAGCCACTCGGTTTGCTCGCCAAACGGTTTATACACCGCCCTCTCAACCACAGCCCCCGTGCCATCCGTGATCGCGCGGACCGAGTCGAGGTGATCGCGGTGCAGGAACTGGGCGTTGGCCAAAGCCTTGCCATTGGTCAGCTTCACCGAAGGGTGCGGATAGGCGATGACCTGTTCATTGGCTTGTTTGCGCAGCAGGCATCAAGGGCAAAGTCATTTCGGCGTGATCGAATAGCGGCACAGGGTTATTCGATCGTCTTCGTCAGGCTGGCTCATATAGGTGATGCTGTATTTCAACGTGAACCCCTCCGCGTCGCAATTGAAATAAGCAACAACCTGTTCGTCTGAAATGTCGAAGCGATCAAAATGATAGTTTTTTTGCAAGAAAGCGCGGCGCCAAATTCTTCAGAGCTAACTCCTTGCAAAGGGGAAGTATTGCCAGATATATCAACGACCGCTCGACAATCATGCGCAATCATGGAGCGCCGCATTTCCCTGATGGCTCCTGTCATGGCAATATCTGGCCAAACGTTTAATTTTTTGTCCACCTCTGACGGCCCAGACAATAGGAAAATAAGTGCCCAAACGCCTAGACTAAAGAAGAATAATATCTTGTAAAAAGATTTCACTGTGTCCCCTTTCCCCAAGCCTGAAAATTGTAAAGGCGGTTGAACTCCAATCTTACAGGATTTCCATCTTTATAGGCTTTCACGTTACTATAGTCAAAGGACGAGAAGCCTGATGATGGTGCAGCTACGTCGCTAGGACCTGGAACGTTAACCCTGGTGCCCCCATATCGTATAGCAAAGTTTTTTGCCTCAGCATCGGCCCAAGCGCGCCACGAACTGTCTTTTGGCTCCCGATCAGCAGCCCACTCGTAGGGGCGGTCTTTAACTATAGAAATAGCCCCCTCCACCGAATAGCCGCCACTCTCATTCGCAGTCATGGTTCCAGTGACATTACCCGCAAAGGCACCAATTGTTTGGCCCTCACGATCCTTGACTAGCTGCCAAAGTGATTGGTTAAAGCCCTTGTTTTCCCAAGTGAATTGAACAGGTTGGCCGGGCGACGCCATCGCCTGATTATAAACCCCGCTCATGTGGCCACCCTGCGACACACTCAAAAGTATTTGCGTGCCAATGTCGATGCTTGAGTCCATGCCCCAAACTTTGGGATCAACGGTAAAGCTTGAATTGGGTGGCCCATAGTTGAAAACATCCTGAATGCCATCCGAAGTCTGTGGTGACGAGGCGGTGTCATAGCTATCGCTCCAACTTCCAAAGCAGAACCAATCGCCAACGCAATTCCCAGTCGGATCGGCCTTATTAACTGGATCATTGAACGAGTAGCTAAACCGATTGGTCCCCACGCCGGGTTGCATCACGTCGAACCAGTCGGGTTGGATAAACATGCCCAGAACGGGGTCGTAGTAGCGGGCGTTTAGGTATTGCAGGCCCGCATCCGCATCAAACCGCTCGCCGATCCAGCCCTTCGACTCGGGCACGGGTTGCGCGGCGGTCAGCCACTCGGTCTGCTCACCAAACGGCTTATACACCGCCCTCTCAACCACAACCCCCGTGCCATCCGTGATCGCACGAACCGAATCCAAATGATCGCGGTGCAGGAACTGGGCATTGGCCAAAGCGCGGCAATTGGTCAGTTTGACCGAAGGGTGTGGATAGTTGATTGGTCTAGCTTTTCTGGCCTAAACTTAACCGCGCAATTTTTTCAATTCACGTTCCAGCACCCGCATAGAAATCGGTTTTCGGATATCATCGCGGCGGGCCATCCAGCGATCTATACTCTGATTGCGGAACAAAATCTTACCCTCTGCGCTTAGATGCGATTCGCGGATATCCAAATCGCGTGGGGGTTCGGGCCCTTCGTAGGGGCGCGTTGCGAAAAGCCCGTGTTCGTCCATAAAGGCGACGAAGGCTTTGCACATTTCTATAGCTGCTGCTTGATGCTCGGGATACTTTGCTTGTCTCTGCAACATGAAGCCAAGTGCAAATACACTCAAATCATTTTCGTTCATGGTCGCCTGTCCTCAAAATAGATTCCTTTATTTGAAACACTAACAAGTTGGCGCGTTGTTCGGTCACGAATATATTGCCCACCAGAACTCAGGATGCGGTTCTCTTTTTGCGTCTGCGCAGTTTTATCCGCCGTCCTACTCGTCACCTCCCGAACCTGCTGCGCCGTTCCATCTTTAACCGCCACAAAATCCAATCGCCGCCCTGTTTGTGTAATCGGATCCTTTGCAATCTTGCCATCAGCATAGCGCAAATACTGCTGGCCTTGAATACTTGCTTTCGGGAATTGCGCGGTCATTTCGACAAGCGCTTCACCTTCGCGGCGCAGACCACTGGCGGCGTTTGGAACAATCGACATGCCTTTGGCCGCCAGCCCCACCCCCGCAGTCATCCCCGTTGCCTCGGCCATGCCCAATTCCAGACCAAAAATGGTCGTGGACGGCAGACGCGAGCCAATGAACAGGCCAGCTTCACGCCCCGCCCAAAAGGCACCGCCCAAAGCTGCGCGACCAACAGCTGCGCCCCCCACCATGGTGCTGGCCATATCCATCGCCGATCTGGAATGGCTGCCGCTGTCTAAAGTCGGGGCATTCGCGTATTCGTAACTGCCAATAACAGCTATCGCTACAGCGGCTATGAGTGGAACAATGTTGCCATTCTGATCACTCAAGTTAATCGGATCATTGAACGAGTAGCTGAACCGATTGGTCCCCACGCCGGGCTGCATCACACCCAACCAGTCGGGCTGGATGATCGCCGCCGCACAATGGCAGGAACGGCCAGGCCTCAGCGTGCAAGTTTGCGGTGTAAATCCTTGGCCACGCGGGCATATTTGCCGGGATTCACAGGCATTTGCCATTCCATAAACCGCTGCACCGCGCTGGCGGTCAGGCCCATATCGCCGAGCAATTCATCAATTTGATGCATCGAAAATGGAATAATGTTGGTGCCGCGCGCGTGTTTGCCTTCGGTGCGCTCCTCCATCCAGCGCAAACGGCGGTCAGTCATGGCAAGCTGCTCGGCAGGGCTGGGCAGGTTCAGTCCCTTACCGATCAGTGCCGCCACCCAAAGCGCGCCCATTTCCGCCGACAAGGGCGAAAAGAACGACGAGTTATAGCCATTGAATGCCAAATTCGACACGCCCACCGGCAAGATGCAGCGATATAGGCGGAAATTGCCGCGCTCGTCCATAATGCGCGATTGCATGTC
>CAXNIF010000269.1:0-3298 GCA_964202345.1 Cypionkella sp. | reverse complement strand
GGCGGGCTGCGCCAGCAGGCATTTTTGAAATCGCTGGGGCTGCTTGATCCATCCCCTGTGGAACTAATCGAAGCCCCAAATGCCAAGCCCCTGCGCCCCGATACCTGGAGCGATATTGTCACCATCACCGCCTCTTATGGGCATGGGATTTCGGGCAGTCCTTTGAATATGGCGGCGGCCTACGCGACCTTGGCCAATGGGGGCAAATTGGTCAAGCCGACATTGCTGCACAAATCCGCGCCCTATATCGGCCCGCAAGTCATATCGCCTCAGGCCGCGCAGGCCTCGCTTGCGATGTTGCGCGCCGTGGTCACCAGCGGCACGGCCAGCCTTGGCGATGTGGCGGGCTATGAGGTGGGCGGCAAGACGGGCACGGCAGATAAGGTGCGCCGCGAAGGGGGCTATTATGACGATAAGGTCATCAACACCTTTGCCGCCGTCTTTCCGATATCTGATCCCAAATATGTGCTGGTGGTGACATTGGACGAGCCTGTCGAAACCTCGGGTGCCACGCCCAAGCGGGTGGCAGGGTGGACAGCCGTTCCTGTGGCGGCGGAAATCATCCGCCGCACCGCGCCCTTGATGGGGCTGCGGCCAGCGGTTGAACAGGGCGGCGAATCTGGGCTAGTGAGGGCCAAGAATTAATCAGGCATTCGCGGCGGCAAAGACGGAATGGGAAACAGCGGCATGGGCCCAACAAAACGGCTGAGTGATCTGGGTCTTGTGGCCCAAGGCGGGCGCAATCCTGTGGTCACGGGGCTGTGCACCGACAGCCGCGCCGCGCGCCATGGCATGGTTTTTGCCGCCTTACCCGGCAGCGCGGCGCATGGGGCACAATTTATTGAACAGGTTTTGCAGGCCGGCTGTGCGGCCATTGTCACCGACCCTGCTGGCGCGAAAATGGCCGCGCCCGTTTTGCAGCGCCATGACGCAGCCCTTGTTGTGTTGGATGATCCGCGCGATGCGCTGGCGCGGGCGGCGGCCTTGTGGCACGGGGCCCAGCCCGATGTGATGGTGGCCGTGACGGGGACGAATGGCAAAACCTCGGTGGCGACATTTGCCCGCCAAATTTGGGAAATACTGGGCCATCAGGCGATAAATATTGGCACGACAGGGGTGCAAGGGGCATGGGCGGCGCCCTCGGCCCACACAACGCCCGATCCGATCACTTTGCACGCCATGCTGGCCCAAGCGGCCCAAGCGGGGGTTACCCATGCCGCGATGGAGGCCTCGTCGCATGGGCTGGATCAGCGCCGCCTCGACGGGGTGCGCCTGCGCGCGGCTGGATTTAGCAATTTTAGCCAAGATCATCTGGACTATCACAAAACCTTTGACGCCTATTTCGCAGCCAAGGCGGCGCTGTTCACCCGCGTTTTGCCCGAAGACGGCGTGGCGGTGGTCAATATCGACGATCCGCGCGGCCCCGATGTCATTGATCTGGCCCGCGCCCGGGGGCAGCGCGTCATCACGATTGGCAAAGACCCCAGCGCCGATTTGCGCATTGCGGCCCAGCGCTTTGACAATGCGGGGCAAGATGTGCTGCTGATTTGGCAAGAGCGCCGCCCATTTCAGGTGCGCCTGAACCTGATTGGCGGCTTTCAAGGTGAAAATGTGGCCCTTGCGGCAGGTTTGGTGATGGGCGCGGGCGCGCCTTTGGGTGAAGTCATGGCGGCTTTGCCCGCGCTGACGGGGGTGCGCGGGCGGATGCAATTGGCGGGTCGGCGCAAAAACGGCGCTTCGGTTTTTGTCGATTACGCCCATACGCCCGACGCCATTGCCACGGCGCTAAAGGCGCTGCGGCCCCATATTTTGGGGCGGATTGTGATTGTCTTTGGCGCGGGCGGGGATCGCGACCGGGGCAAGCGCCCCTTGATGGGGCAGGCGGCGGCGCAATTCGCCGATCTGTGCATCATCACCGATGACAATCCGCGCGGCGAAGTGCCTGCCGAGATCCGGGCGCAGATTTTGGCTGCATGTCCCAAGGGCCTTGACATCGGCGATCGCAGCGAAGCGATTTTGCGCGGGGTGGATGCTTTGCAGCCCGGGGATGCGCTGCTGATCGCGGGCAAGGGGCATGAATCGGGCCAAACCATTGCAGGCACTGTCTATCCTTTCGACGATGTAGAACAGGCCAGTCTTGCCATTGCGGCGTTGGATGGGGTGATTTGATGTGGACATCACAAGAGGCGATGCGCGCCGCCGGCGGGCAATCTGCGGGCAACTGGCACGCCAGCGGCGTATCCATCGACACCAGAACCTTGCAGGCGGGCGATTTATTCGTGGCGCTTCGGGATCTGCGCGATGGCCATGATTTTGTCGCGGCGGCTTTTCAAAAAGGGGCGGCGGCGGCCCTTGTCGAAAAAGTGCCAGCCGGGCTAGAGGGGGATGGCCGCCTGTGGGTTGTGCCAGATGTGCAGCGCGCGCTTGAAGATTTGGCCCGATTTGCCCGTGCGCGCAGTGCGGCGCGGGTGGTTGGGGTGACGGGCTCGGTGGGAAAAACATCGACCAAGGAAATGCTGCGCTGTATTTTGGCCGGGCAAGGGCGCGTGCATGCCGCCGAAGGCAGCTATAACAATCATTGGGGGGTGCCGCTCACGCTGGCGCGATTGCCCATCGATGCCGATTTTGCGGTGATTGAAATTGGCATGAACCATCCGGGCGAGATCGCCCCTTTGGCGCGGATGGCCGATTTGAATGTGGCCATGATCACCACAGTGGCCGAAGCGCATTTAGAGGCGTTTTCCTCGTTGGCGGGGATTGCCGAAGAAAAAGCCAGTATTTTAGGCGGTCTGCGCCAAGATGGCCTGGCCGTTTTGCCCAAAGGCGCGCCGCTGGCGGATGAACTAAGCGCGATTTTGCAACATAAGGCCGATGTGCTGGATTTGCGCGCTGTTCGGTTTGGCGCAGCATTGGATGCCGAGTATCGGCTGATCCGCGCAAGTTATAGCCAAGGGGCAACCGTGGTGCAGGCCATGCATGGCGCGCAACCGATGTTGTTCAAGCTTGGGCTCTTGGGGGCGCATTTTGCCGCCAATGGGCTGGGCGCTTTGGCGGTGGCGGATGCTTTGGGATTAGACCGCATGGTCGCGATGACCGATTTGGGCCGCTGGTCGCCGCCATTGGGGCGGGGCGTGCGCGCGCGCGTGATGCTGGATGCGGTCGATGGGCTAAGTTTTGCGCTGCTCGATGATGCGTTTAATGCCAATCCCGCCTCGGTGGCGGCGGCGCGGGATGTTTTGGTGGCGCATGATCCTCAGCACGGGGTTGGGCGTCTGGGCAACGGGCGGCGGATCGCGGT
>CAXNIF010000268.1:0-3309 GCA_964202345.1 Cypionkella sp. | reverse complement strand
TGGCACCTATACCAAAGGGAATATGAAAATCACCGCAGGGTTGCGCAGCATTCAGCTGGGGGATGCCACCACAGCACTGCCTTTCGGCGACAATAACTGGATCAACAACACTGCCATGGCGGCAGGGGTGAAAGTGGCGTTTAGCTTTTGATCCAATGACCCCGCCGCCACCTGTGGCGGGGTCTTTTCCTTGCCGCCCGGCAGCGCTATGACAGGCGAAAAGGGAGGCGGCGATGATCTATTCCAGTGGCCAAGACTACCTCGAGGCCGCCGCCAAGCGGGTGATGCTGTTTGGCATGTCGGGCCTTGGTAAGACCACGCTGGCCAATATGCTGCGCGCGCAGGCCAATTGGTTTCACTACTCGGTCGATTACCGTATCGGCACGCGCTATATGGGCGAGTATATTTCCGACAATTTCAAGCGCGAAGCGATGAAAGTGCCGCTGTTGCGCGAATTGATGCTGTCGGATTCGGTCTATATTTCCAGCAATATCACCTTTGATAACCTTGCCCCCCTGTCCACCTATTTGGGCAAACCGGGGGATTCGGCGCGGGGCGGGTTGGATTTTGCCGAGTATCAGCGCCGCCAAGAGCAGCACCGCAGCGCCGAAATCGCCGCCTTGCTGGACAGCGCCCGCTTTATCCAGCGCGCGCAAGACATCTACGGCTATGATGATTTCATTTGCGATACCTCTGGTTCCATTTGCGAAGTGGTCGAACCCAGCGATCCTGATGATCTTGTGATGACCGCCATGGCGCAGCATATGCTGTTGGTCTGGATCGAAGGGTCAAGCGCGCATCGCAGCGAATTGGCCCGCCGCTTTGATCGCGCGCCCAAGCCGATGTATTATCGCCCCGCGTTTTTGGCGCAGGTCTGGGCGGAATTTTTGGCCCAAACGGGGGTGACGGCCCAAGCGGCGGATCCGGATGCCTTTTTGCGCTTTGGCTATGCGCGTCTGCTTGATTCGCGCCAGCCGCGCTATCAGGCGATGGCGCGCTGGGGGGTGACGATCAGGGCCGCCGAAGCGGAATCTGTCCGCAGCCCCCAAGAGTTTAACGCACTGATTGCCGCCGCTATTGACCGCGCGTGATCCACCTATAGTTTAGGGATACCATGCCCATTACCCTGCCCCAAAATCTACCCGCCTATGAGGTTCTCTCGCGCGAAGGCGTGATGGTGATGTCGCCCGAGCGCGCGCAATCGCAAGAAATCCGCCCGCTTCGGATTGCGTTGTTGAACCTGATGCCCAAAAAGATTCAAACCGAAAACCAATTCGCGCGGCTGATTGGGGCCACGCCCTTGCAAATTGATTTTCACTTGATCCGCATGAGCGCGCATCAAACGAAAAACACCGCCGCCGATCATATGGAAACCTTTTATCGCCCCTTTAGCGATGTGGCCGCCTCGGGCGAAAAGTTTGACGGATTGATTATCACAGGCGCGCCCATCGAACATCTGCCCTTTGAAGAGGTGACCTATTGGGACGAGCTGCGCGCGGTGATGGATTGGACGCAAACCCATGTCCATTCCACCTTTGGCGTGTGCTGGGGCGGGATGGCGATGATTTATCATTTCCACAGCGTGGCAAAACATATCTTGCCGCACAAAGCATTTGGCTGCTTTCCTCAGCGAAATATGGCCCCAACATCGCCGTTTTTGCGGGGGTTTTCCGATGAATGCGTCATACCCGTCTCGCGCTGGACGGAAATGCGCCAAGCGGAAATTGACGCGGCCAGCGGTCTGCGCACCCTACTTGGCAGCGAGGAGGTGGGCCCCTGTTTGGTGGCCGACCCGCAGCACCGGGCGCTGTATATTTTCAACCATTTTGAATATGACAGCGACACCCTAAAACAAGAATATGACCGCGATATCGCCAATGGCACCCCAATCAATGTGCCGATGAATTACTACCCCAAAGATGACCCCTCGCAGCCGCCGCGCAACCGCTGGCGATCCCATGCGCATTTGCTTTATGGCAATTGGATCAATGAGATTTATCAAACGACCCCTTATGATGTGACCAAAATCGGTTCTTGATTGACTATGCGTTGAAAGGAAAGTTTATGCCCCTGCCCTTTGACGGCGCGATCAGCGCCTTTGCCCAAAATGGCGCCCCAACACGGGTGCGCAAAGCACTGGCGCAGGCGCAAAAGGATGAAATCCTTTGGCAGGGCTATCCTTACCGCAAAGAAATGAAAAAATCCGATTATGAGGATCAACTTTACGCCCTACATTGCCAATTGGCCCGCCTTCAGGCCGATTTTCGCGCCACGGGCAAGCGGCTGGTTGTGGTCTTTGAAGGGCGCGATGCGGCGGGCAAAGGCGGCGCGATCACCGCTGTCAGCCAATATCTAAATCCGCGCCAAGCCCATATCATCGCCCTGGCCAAACCCACCGAACGCGAATCGGGCCAATGGTATTTTCAGCGCTATGTCGATCACCTGCCCAGCAAAGGGGACATCACCCTATTTGACCGCAGCTGGTATAATCGCGCAGTTGTCGAACATGTTTTCGAATTTTGCACCCCAGCGCAGCGCGAAAAATTCTTTGATCAATTGCCCGAATTTGAAAAAATGGTGGTGGACGAAGGCATTATCTTGATTAAATTCTGGCTTGAAGTGGGGCAGGCTGAACAGCTCAGCCGCTTTATCGCCCGCGAACAAGACCCGCTGAAACAGTGGAAACTCAGCCAGATTGATATTGATGGCCTGTCCAAATGGGATGCCTATACAGCGGCGATAGACGAAACTTTGGATCGTTCCAACTTTGACTTTGCGCCGTGGACGGTGGTTTTATCCGATGACAAAAAACGCGCACGGCTGGCGATTTTGCAAAGGATTTTGCACCAATGCGACTATGCGGGCAAAGACCCGCAGGCCATTGGTGCCTTGGATGCCAAAATTATGGGCGGGCCAAGCCTGCGCCAAGATTAGCGAAACAGCACAAGCGCCCCGGCCGACCATGCCACCCGCGTTTTTGTGCCAATCTCTAACACCGGGCGGCCAAAAACGTTGCGCATGGACAGTCGCACCGCGTGATCGCAGCCCTTCAGGCGGATATCATAATAGGTCATATCGCCATAATAGACGACTTCTTCCACCACGGCATCGGTTTGAAAATCGCTGGCGCTTTGCCCGTCAAATAGGATGGTCAATGTTTCGGGGCGAAAGCCAATGCTGGGCCCGCCATCGCTGCCCGCGGCGCTCATCACTTGGTCAGATGTCATGCTGAACTTGCCAAAGCCTTTGGCCTCGACCTCGACAATGCCGCCCGCTTCTTTCAAAATTTTGGCGGGCAGGAAATTCATC
>CAXNIF010000267.1:0-3310 GCA_964202345.1 Cypionkella sp. | reverse complement strand
TATGCCGCGCAGCCCTGACAGCATAAGCACCATGGTAAATCCCGTGCCTTGCCACAGCCCCGCAATCAGCAAACCATATAATACGGTTTCAGGATTGTTCATTGGATCAAAATCAAATGAACTCCACCCCAAAGAGCGAACAGCGTTTTGAATACCCAAATCAGGATTCAAAATCCACTGCCAAACCAAACCCGTCACAATAAACGACAAGGCAAATGGGTAAAGCATGATGGTGCGAAAGGTGTCTTCAAAACGGATTTTTTGATCCATCAAGGCGGCCAGAACGAAACCCATCGTAATGGTAAAAAACAGCGACAGCGCGCCAAAAAACATTATGTTTTGAATGGAGGTGACCCAAAGGCTATTGCTCCACAGGCGCTCATATTGGTCAAGACCGACCCACTGCTCGCGTGGTAATAGCTTGGAATTGGTAAAAGAATAGACAACCGTCCAAATCGTGCCGCCAACAAACACGACCAATGTTGTCAAGATCATGGGTAAGGCTGCGATTTTAGCGTTCAGATTGCGAAATAAACGCGATCCCCTTTGCGACGTTGCCATAATTCCCCCCCAAATCTAACAAGAAAACATCCCCATTCGGGGCGCAAAAGGCCGCCCGCCATTGGCAGGCGGCCCCAGTATTGACCAAAGATTAGAGGCCCGATTTCAGGATTTCGACATATTTGGCATGGGCATCAGCCGCGGCCATATCGGTTTTCCAGAATTCGCCCTGCAAATCGCCCAATTGCGTTTGCACATCTGGCGACCAAAGCTGATCCCCAGCAGGCATCACATTTCCGCTGGCAAGGATTTCAAGACCCTTTTTCATACAGTCATTTGCGGCCGAAAGATCGATATCGCCGCGCACGGGCAACGATCCCTTTTTCAGGTTAAACGCCACCTGAACGGCAGGCGACACGGCCAAAGCTGCCAGACGCTTTTGCGCAGCTTCTTTTTCTGGATCATCCAATTTGGGGAAATAGAAAGCATCGCCGCCCGTGGACAGATACGCGTTCAAACCCATGCCGGGCAAGCAGGTATAATCTTTGCCCGCCACTTCGCCCGCCACTTGGAATTCGCCTTGCGCCCAGTCCCCCATGATCTGCCCAGCGGCCTGATCGGTGATGACCAAATTGGTGGCTTGGTTCCAGTCTTGAACCGTCGATTTAGCCGCAAGCTTGCGGGCATCTGCCGCAGCGGTGAAAACAGCGGCCATTTCAGGGCCCGCCGCCATATCCATATCCTTGTCGATATTGACCTTTTTCCAGATGTCCAGCCCAGCCACAGCAACGGTCAGCGCGCCAAAGGCCAAGTTCGACTGCCAAGGCTGGTTGCCAAGCGCCAAGGGAATCTTGCCAGCAGCTTCCACGGCGGGGGCCGATGCCACAAACTCATTCCAATTGGTAGGCACAGGAAGACCGATATCTTCATAAACCTTATTGGACAGCCACAGCCATTCGGGCGAGTGGATATTCACAGGCGCACAGTAAATGCGGCCATCAACAGTGCAGCTCTCCAAGAGGCCCGGAGGGAAAATCTTTTCTTTCCAACCCTCGGCCTCTGCCACGTCGGTCAAGTCCAGCATCAGACCAGCTTCGACCAGTTCCAGCGCTTGCTGCCCATGGTTGAATTGCGTCATCCCCATAGGGTCACCGCCCGTGATGCGCGAAATCATCACCGGGCGCGCGGTATCGCCGCCACCTGCAATGGCGCCATCAATCCATTTATCGCCCGTGGCGTCGAAAGCTTTTGCAAGCTCGGCCACAGCCGCCGCTTCGCCGCCCGATGTCCACCAATGCGTGACCTCTAGTTCCGTGGCATGGCCTGCAAAAGGCAGTGCAACGGACACCATAAGTGCCGAAATCGTTTTCCAGTGTTTCATTCAGTCCTCCCAGACCTGCAACGTTATAGAAGTAGGCTAAATCGATATAGATTTGCGATCAAGACATTTATTTTCGCATTCTACACTTTTTTTTGCGCTGAAATTGGTCTAGCAATATCCCCTATGGCACGGTGTTTTTCACTGTTTTTGATGAAAAATTCCGTCCAATCAGTGACGACTTGCATAAAGAAACATCATGCTGGAAACGCGACATAGCCGATGCACTGACAACAATTTTCCTGCGCTGCGCTGGCATGGCGAATCAGCGCGACAGGCAGGGACGGACGGGTTAAGAGGGGGCAGATGACACAGATTTCAGCCCTGAACGTAAATGGCCCCCGCCCCACGCTTAAGACCATTGCCGCGGAAACGGGATTGGCCGTGGCAACGGTGTCGCGTGCGCTGTCTGACGCGCCTGATATCGGCGAGGCCACCAAAACCCGTGTTCGCGCTGCTGCGCTTAAGCTGGGTTATCGTCCCAACCGCGCGGGGGTTCGTCTGCGCACGGGCAAAACAAATGTGATCGCGCTGGTATTGAACGCCGAATCTGATGTGATGAACAACACGGCGAAATTGCTATATAGTATCGCAAATACGCTGCGCGGCACGCCTTATCATTTGGTGGTTATGCCCATATTTCAAGATCAAGACCCGCTAGATCCCGTGCGCTATTTGGTCGAAACGGGCGCAGCCGATGGGATAATTTTTAACCAAACCCAAGCAAACGATCCGCGGGTCTCTTATCTGATGACCCATCACATCCCCTTTGCCACCCATGGCCGCAGCGACATGGGGCTAGATCACCCGTATTTTGACTATGATTGCTACGCCTTTGGGCAGCATGCGCTCTCGGTCTTGGCCCAGCGGGATTGCAAACATGTTTATGCAATCTTGCCACCGCGCGAACATATGTATGCACAGCATATGTATGCGGGGCTAGAACAGGCGGCCCTGCACCTTAATGTGCAGCTCGAAATTGCGCAGGGATTTACCTCGGATACGTCAGGTGCCCTGATCGAAGAACATGTCGCCGCGCGTTGGCAACAGGGCGCGCGCCCCGATGGGATTGTATCCACCTCGACAACAGGGGCCATGGCCACGGTCTCGGCGCTGGAAGGATTGGGCCTGAAAATTGGCCAAGATTTCCAATTGGCCACCAAAGAGGCCATCCAGTTTTTACACCGTTTCCGCCGCGAAATTATCGTTGCTTCGGAAGATGTTGAATGGGCAGGCCGCAGCCTAGCCCGCGCTGTTGTGGATGCCATTGAAGGCAGGCCGGCCAGCGCAGGCCAACAGTTGCAAGTGCCACAATTATCCGATTTCAAAACAGGAGAATGAAGCTTTGGGCATGAAAACCATAAAGGGCCCCGCGCTATTTTTAGCGCAATTCGCGGGCGATTCTGCACCATTTGACAGCCTTGATTCCAT
>CAXNIF010000266.1:0-3325 GCA_964202345.1 Cypionkella sp. | reverse complement strand
TCGTCACTGTGCCAACTTTGGGGTTTGGCATCAGATTGCGCGGGCCCAGCACCTTGCCCAGACGCCCCACAAGGGGCATCATGTCAGGGGTGGCGATGCAACGATCAAACTCGATTTTGCCTGCCAAAATGGTTTCCATCAGATCTTCTGCGCCGACGATGTCTGCACCAGCGGCCCTGGCCTCATCGGCCTTGCCCGCGCGGGCGAAAACGGCGACACGCACTGTTTTGCCCGTGCCATTTGGCAAGGCCACAACGCCGCGCACCATCTGGTCGGCATGACGCGGATCAACGCCCAAGTTCATCGCGATTTCCAGCGTTTCGTCGAATTTCGCAGATGCTGTGCTTTTGATCAGCGCCACAGCTTCTTCAACGGAAATCAAATTTTTGCCTTCAAAGGCCTTTTGCGCCGCAGCGACACGTTTTGCGATTTTTGCCATGATCTTAGCCCTTCACTTCAATGCCGCAAGACTTTGCCGAACCCATGATAACCTGCATCGCCGCCTCGACGTCATTGGCGTTCAAGTCTTTCATCTTGGTTTCAGCAATCGCGCGGATTTGGGCCAAGGACACGGAACCGGCCACTTCGCGGCCCGGCTTCATCGACCCTTTGGCGCGGTTGCGCTTGCCCACGGGAGGCAGGCCTGCAGCCTTTTTCAAAAGATACGACGCAGGCGCTGTCTTTAGCTCTAGGCTGAACGACTTATCCTGATAATAAGTGATGATCACAGGCGTTGGCGTGCCCGGTTCAATTTCAGCGGTCTTTGCATTGAATTGCTTGACGAATTCCATGATATTCAGCCCGCGCTGACCCAAGGCTGGGCCAACTGGTGGCGAAGGGTTCGCCTGCTGCGCTTTGACTTGCAGCTTTAGGCTGCCCATAATCTTTTTGGCCATTGGCCCTCTCCTTTATCACTGCGCCAGCCCCATGCGGGCGCGGTTTAGTGGTTCGGTCTGCGGGTTACGGTCTAGCCGTTCCGCGCGCCTCCCACAGCACTCAGATTTCCTTTGAGACCTGAGTGAATTCCAATTCCACAGGCGTGGCACGCCCAAAGATCGAGACGGACACTTTCAGGCGGCTGTGCGCCTCATCGACATCCTCGACCATACCGTCAAAGCCTTCGAACGGCCCATCAGTCACCTTAACCTTTTCACCCACATCAAAGCGGATCAAATTGCGTGGCGCCTCTTGCCCCTCTTCGACACGGTTCAAAATTTGGTTTACTTCGGCATCGCGCATGGGCATCGGGCGCCCCTGAGGGCCAAGAAAACCCGTAACGCGGTTGATGGATGAAATCAGGTGATAGCCCTTATTGGTCATCTCCATCCGAACCAAAACATAGCCCGGCATAAAGCGGCGCTCTGACGTCACTTTTTTGCCGCGACGCACTTCCAGCACTTCTTCGGTGGGAACCAAAACTTCTTCGATTTCCTCGCCAAGGCCAGCTTCGGCAACGGCTGTTTTGATCTGCTCGGCCACTTTCTTTTCGAAATTCGAAAGAACGCTTACCGAATACCAACGTTTGGCCATGCCGCAATCCACCTTGTCCGCCCAGACGCAAAGCGCCCGAAAATTCTTTTATTTGAACAGCTTACGCTGATTAAACCGAACAAAAAACAGCGCGCATGACGAATCACTGCGCGCCGTATCTTGCTATGAGTTGGGGGCAATTACCGCCATGCGCCCCAAATTACAAGAGAAAACAATGGCTCAGACGCCAGTGACGATCAAGGTCAGCCCATAGCGAATGGCAAGATCAACAAGGCTAAAGAACAGCGCCGTTAATGCGGCCATGATAAAGACCATGATGGTGGTCAAAATCACTTCGCGGCGGGTGGGCCAAACCACTTTGGACACTTCGGCGCGCACTTGCTGCATAAAACGGAATGGATTGGTCATCGCCATGAGATACTGCCCTTATTCTTCGCTATGCCGCCCAGATACGCGCACCGCCGAAGAATTTCAAGCGCCGACATGATACCCCAGCCCAATCGGCCCAAATCTCGCGCCGCGACGTAGAGACATTTTTGGGAGCCATCCTTTGGCGGATTTGGCAGGAGTTGGGGGACTCGAACCCACGACCCTCGGTTTTGGAGACCGATGCTCTACCAACTGAGCTAAACTCCTGTGCCTGAAAGGGCAGTTACGGCAGGGCGCGGGGGAAATCAAGGGGGCAAATAGCGGCAGGCATTCGCAAGGGGCGCGGCAAAACAGTTGCACTTGGGCGCAAGCCCCCACAAAATGCCCGCAAAATGAATTTTCAAAATCAGGATTAGCCATGCCCCATGCCTTAGCTGAAGAATTTACCAACGCCCCTTGGCGGCAAATCCCTGCCGAACAAATGGCCCTTGCCGCCAGCGTGCCCACGATGTTGCGGCGCGAAGAATGTCAGCTTTATTATTGGCTGGCCAAGAACACGCGCGGCACGGGGGCGGTCGTTGATTTAGGCACCTTTGCGGGCGGCTCGACAGCTTATTTGGCCGCCGGCCTTGCCGCCAGCGGCGCCCCCCATCACTTGCATGGCTATGATCGCTTTACCGCCAGCCAAGAGGCCCGCGCGCTCCACCTATCGCCAAATGGTATTTCCTTGACAGATCAAGAAGATATTCTGCCGCTCGCGCAGAAATTCTTGGCCCCTTGGGCCGAAAACATCACGCTACATCGCGGTGAGATTGGCGAATTGACATGGGAAAGCGGCCCCGTAGAGTTGCTGGTGGTGGATGCCGCCAAATCAACCCATTTGGCCGACCATATTGCAGCGCAGTTTTTTCCCCAGCTTATTCCCGGTGTTTCATTACTCGTGCATCAGGATTTTCTGCATAAACAACAGCCTTGGCTGGCCGTGCAAATGGTGCGGCTGGCAGAGTATTTTACGCCCTTGGGGCTGGTTGCGCGCGATTGCGTGGTCTTTGCTTGCACCAAAGCTATAGGCGCAGAGGCCCTTGCCGCCGCCGCCACGGTCGATATGGACGATGACAAACTGCTCTCGCATCTGCGCACTGCCGCAAAGATCTATGACTTTATCCCAAAAGAGCGGTTCAAAGAGCTGATCAATAAGCTGCGCGCCAACCCCGGCGCGCGGGTGGCATGGCAGTTGTGGCAAGGATGAGGCGGGGCCAATAAAAAATGGCGCGGCCCAAGCAGCCGCGCCATTTAATTTAGGCCCTATGCGTAGGTTTACGCGAAGATTTTCGACACGACGCCAGCGCCGACGGTGCGGCCGCCTTCGCGGATGGCGAAGCGCAGGTTTTCTTCCATGGCGATGGGGGCGATCAGTTCGACGTTGAACTTGAGGTTATCGCCAGGCATCACCATTTCCGTGCCC
>CAXNIF010000265.1:0-3326 GCA_964202345.1 Cypionkella sp. | reverse complement strand
TCCGCCGCTGATGCCTAGAACCGACTGCGGGAGACCTGCACCGTAAAAGGTGCAGAACTAATGCCGAAGCGCCATCCCGAGGGAGCGCGCGGCACTAGGGTGAGGGGCGGCGGGGCGCGCCCCGCGAAAACGCTCCAGTGGAGCGTTTTCAGCCCCGAACGCGCGAGCACGCTTGCGCGCGTAGGGGTGGGGGTGGGGGCGGGAAGAGCGCATGATTGTGGGCGAGGTGTTGGGTTGTGCGTGCGAGCGCGCGGCGTAGGGAACTGCGCCCCTGAACCACTAGCGCCGTTCACCACAATCCGCCCCTCCCCGCACGGGCGCGGGGCCGTGCCTCACCCGCGCATCGCCATCCCCTCTGCCATCACACATAGCATCTCGAACATCAAACTCACCCCCAGCCATGCTGTGCCGCCCGATGGGTCAAAGGGGGGAGAGACCTCGACCAAATCCGCCCCCACCACATTTAGACCGCGCAGCTCGCGTGCCACTTGCAGGGCTTGCCATGAATTGGGGCCGCCCACTTCGGGGGTGCCCGTGCCGGGGGCAAAGGTGGGATCGACAAAGTCGATGTCATAGGTGACGTAGGTATCGCCCTGCCCCACGATATCGCGGGCCTCCATCATCACATCCTCTGCGCCGCGCGCGTGAAATTCCGCGATGGGGATGATTTTGATGCCGACCGATGCCGCAAAATCCCAATCCTCGCGCCCATAGGCCGTGCCGCGCACGCCGATGATGACGTATCGTTTCGGGTCAAGCAGGCCTTCCTCGACGGCGCGGCGAAAGGGGGTGCCGTGGTTATAGCGGCTGGTGCCGAAATAGATGTCGTTCAAATCCGTATGGCTGTCGAATTGGACCATGCCCAGTTTGTTTTCGGGGGGGCGGTCTTTCGCCAAGGCGCGCAAAATCGGCAAGGTGCATAGATGATCGCCGCCGCCTGTCAGCGGGCGGATGCCTGCTTGATGGACGCGGGTGTAGAACGCCTCCATCCGCGCAAGACTGTCCATCAAATCACCCGGATTGGGCGCAACATCGCCCAGATCGGCGCAATGGGCCAGATCAAAAGGCGCCACCCAAGTTGCGCCATTTTGCGCGCGGATCATCGTGGACAAATCGCGCAATTGGCGCGGGCCGTGGCGCGGGCCAGGGCGGTTGGTGGTGCCACCATCCCAAGGCGCGCCGATCAGGCCGATTTGCACATCGTCAAATCTGGGATGGTCAAAGGGCACATGCGGCAGGCGCATAAAGGTGGGTATGCCCGCAAAACGCGGCAGATCAAAGCCCGATACGGGGCGGAAAAAGTCGTCCATGCGTGCCTCCTGTTTTGTGTATCATCGCGGATTGCCGCCTAAGCGCAAGGCTGCGGGCGACATCGCATGGCGCAGAGTGGCCTTGCGCTCGCCAAAAGGTGACAAACTTTGCCAAGTTATGGGCGCAAAGGCCCAGCTTGCGGCGCGGGGTGAAAACCCTGCGGGATCGCATAGGTCAGGCTGGCGCGGGCCACGGGTTGAGTATCGCCATCGCTATAAAGCAGCGCATCCCCAATGGCCAAGCTGCGCCCCAGTTTCAAAATACGGGTATGTGCCAGCAGATCGCGCGCCGCTTGCGGCTTGCGCAAAAAGTCGATGCTGCAATTGGTGGTCACCGTCAGCGGGGCCATGCCAATGCGCGACAATATCGCCAAATAGACCGCCACATCAGCCAGCGCAAACATGGCGGGGCCAGAGACAGTGTTGCCAGGGCGCAAAAACTTGTCATGCGATTTAAGGCGCAGCGTGAGCCCATCAGGGGCCGCGCGCTCGAGGCAGAAATCAGCGCCCAGCGGGCCAAAATCATGATCGAGGAAATTTTGTAATTCGCGCAGGCCAAGTGCAAGGGTCGCAGATGTCATCCTAGCCTTCCTGAGCGTGCTGGGCCGTCAATACAAAGGAAAGCATAAAGGCAAAAACGACAAGAGCAAGGCAGACAGCATAGACCATATCCGCCCCGCCATAGCGCAGCATCATCGCGCCCAGCGCGGGGGCCGCAGCATTGGCCAGAACCGGCCCCACCGAAATGGCCGAAGATATCGCGCCAAACCCGCTTTTGCCCAGAAAATCGCCCACCAACACCGGGCGCAAAATGGAAAACAGCCCCGCCCCCGCGCCTTGCAGGGCGGCAAAGGCAAAGATCAAAACCGGCGCGGCCCCTGCCAAGATCAGCACAAGGCCGGCCAAAGCCAAGGCACCAACGGACACAAAGGTGGCCGCACGATTCGACACCCGCGCCCCGCCCGCCATCAGCATCAAACGGCCAAAAACTTGGGCCGGGCCAATACAACTTGCCGCCAGCGCCGCCGTGCCCGCCTCGGCACCGCGATCGGCGAAAAGCACCAAAATATAGGTCATCAAAATACCGTGGCTGGCCCAAAGCGCCGTTAAAACCGCCGCCAGACCCCAAAAGACAGGACGGCGCAGCGCCGCCAGCAAAACCCCCTTGGGCGGGGCGGGGTGGGATGCGCTTTTGCGGGCATGGCCCAGCCATTTCAGCCCAAGCCCGTTGATCGGAACCGCCAAGGCGACCACCCCGGCAAAGGCAGCCAAGGCCGATTGGCCGCCCCAAAGCGGCCCCCACCAATGCCCCAAAGGAAAGGCCAAAGAACTGGCAAATCCTGCGACCAATGTCACACGGATTATCGCCCCGCGCGCGGTAAGACCAGGGCGCGCCCGCGCAGCAGATTGGACGTCCAAGACCCGCGTCAATTGGGCAAAGCAGGTCTCATAAACACTGCCCGACATGGCCAGCCCCACCAAAGCCCAAGCCAGATTCCATTGCCAAAGCATATTTACTTGCGACATCCACGCCAGCGCAAGCGCCCCAAGGGCGGGCCCCAGCAGCATCATCACCGCGCCATAGCCATGATCCAGCAGCCGCCCCGTCACGGGCAAAAGCGCCGCCATGACCAAAAAACTGATCGTGGGGCCGATGGCCAGTTGCCCCAAGCTCCAGCCTGTTGCCAAAATCAAATCGGGCAGCAGCGCCGCAAAGCCATAATAGACCCCCGCATAAGTCAGCGTTTGTCCCAGCGCCAGCAGCCAAACGCCAAGGCTTTGCGTTTTGATCATAGCGCGTAAAGGTCTGTGAACTTGGCTTCGAGATAATCGAGCAAAGGCCCCTCGGACGGCGCAAAGCCGCAGGCCCGTTCGATGGTGTCGCGCGCGCCGTGCAAACTGCCGTGGCGCTGCAATTTTTCGCGCAGCCAGCCCGTGGCGGGGGCCATGTCCCCGCGCGCCAGGTGATCGTCCAGATCGGGCACATCGCGCCGCATCGCGGCATTCAGGCAGCCC
>CAXNIF010000264.1:0-3346 GCA_964202345.1 Cypionkella sp. | reverse complement strand
ACCCCCCGCTTCATAAATGCCGTGTTTCACCCGCTGGGCCAGATCGTTCAAATGCGCGTTGCACGGCGTCAATTCTGACCATGTGTTCAAAATCCCAATCACGGGGCGACCATCGAATAGGTCGGGCGGAAGCCCCTGATTCTTCATCCAGCCGCGATGATAAATGGCATCCTTTGTTGTGCCGCCGAACCACTCTTGCGAGCGCAGTTTGCGGGGCCAAATGGCGGGTTTGAAGGTCATCGCTTTCTCACATTTCTGGTTTCTACGCATGGCAGGGGGCGAAGGTGCAAAATGGCGCAGATGCCCAACAAAGACAACACAGCCCCATCCTTGGGTGAAATAGGATTGCCACTGCCAAAGATATCCGTCAAATCATGTTTTGTGATTGAATCATGCAAAAATTGATATGTTAAAGCCAAATCTGCACAGCAGCCTTTTGTCGCGCGGGCTAAAACTGTCGCATTTGCGGCTTATGGTGGCTTTGGCGGCAACGCCAAGCCTTGGGCAGGCCGCCGAGGCGCTGGGCATAACCCAGCCTGCGGCATCAAGATTGCTGGCCGAGATTGACCGCATTTGCGGCTATCGCGTTCACCTGCGCGCGGGACGCGGGCTTGCCCTTACCGAAGTTGGCCAAGCTTTGGCCCTGCGGGCAGACCGTATTCTGACGGAATTGCGCGACACGGCCCGCGAAATAGACGCTTTTGGACAAGGTCGCGTTGGACAGGTGGCCATTGGCGCGGTCACGGCCCCTGCGCTGGACATTGTCTTGCCCGCCCTTCAGGCCGCGCGTGTGGATCATCCCAATATACAAATCGATGTTGCGGTGGCCCCTTCTGATGTCTTGTTCGAACAATTGATGGCGGGGCGGCTGGATTTCATCATCGCGCGGGTCCCGCAGCATGTGGATCCTTTGGTCGTATCGGCCCTGCATGTTGCAGCAGAGCCCGTCGATTTTGTGGTGCGCCGCGATCATCCTTTGCTGGGGCGGGCGGTTTTGACATGGGATGATTTGGCCCAGTATGACTGGGTGCTGCCCCTGCGGGGCAACCCGCTGGCGGATGCTGTTTTGGCGCGCTTTTCCGAATTGGGCCAAGCCGCGCCTCGCATGCGCATGACCACATCCTCCTTTCTTTTGACAATGGCGCAGCTTCAGCAAAGCGAGTCGATTGCCCCTTTGTCTGCGGCAGTGGCGGCGCAATTCGCCCGTGGACAGAACAGCGCATTGGCGGTTTTGCCTATCAAAACGGGCATTGCGGTGCGGCCCTATAGTATATTGCAGCGCCGTGCGGGGGCGCTGACCTTGGCGGCGCAGCAGATTTTGGCGATCATTCACAAGGTGATGTCGCAAGCCTAACCGCCCAAAACCCACGCCGCTAAAACAACCGATACACGCTATTGGCTATCTTTCGAACAGCATCGGGCAAGCCAGCGGCGGCCAGTTTTGGGTAAAGCTGTTTGGAATAATATCGCGCCGTTTGCGCCGTGAGCCCCAAGTGCTGCCCTGCCGCTTCGATACTATCCCCTTGGGCAAGACGCGCGGCAAAGCGCGCCTCGGCGGGGGTGACGTCGAACAATTGCGCCAGCAGCGGCGCGGCCTGTGGCGGCGGGGCGGCGGGGCGGACAAAATACAGCATCGCCGGATCCGATTGGCGCGCAGCTTGGGCCAAAAATAGCTGCATATCGGGCAGGTTGATTGCGGCCGCCTCGCCCGCCTCAAGCGCGGCCAAAACCCGCTTTTGGGCAGGGCTTGGCAAGCGCAGCCGCCCGCTTTGGTGATAATGGGTCGGCACGTTATGCCCCGCCAGCAACATTGCCGTTGCCGATACTTTGGCCCAAGCGATGCCCAAACGCTGGGCCATATCATTCATGCCTGCGGCCACCTCGCTGAGGTGCTGCTCTGTCCAATATTGCCGCGCGGCCAAGGCCAGATGCGGGGCAAGATGGCCCAGCAGCAGCGACACCGCCGCCGCAAGATCGCCGCCCTGACGCGATAGGGCAATCCACGCCTCACCGCCGCCTTCACAGCGCAAGCGCATGGCGCGAAACGGTTGAGCGGCGGAAAAATCATCGGGGGAATAGGCGCGCAAATAGCGCATTCGCGCCAATTGCGCCGTCTCTATGGGCAAGATGCCGGTGCCAAACTGGGCCAATTGCCCCGATTCGTCTTGCAAAACCAAATGGGCCGCGCTGGCCCCCGCATGGGCAGCAAGCGCGGCCAGAAACGCCGTCCACGGCGGATTTCGCCCCAGATTTCGGTAAAGCGGCAATAAAATGTCTGACAAGTCTGCTTTCATTTTTCGTCTTTACCGCATTTACCTCCCATTTGGGAGGTAAATTTTCGGCGCGAGGCGGTAGATCAGGCCAAATCACCATAGGACCAATTTGACATGACACAATCGCTTACCCATCTGCGCCGCCTTGAGGCGGAATCCATCCATATTCTGCGCGAAGTCGTTGCCGAAGCTTCAAACCCCGTCATGCTGTATTCCATCGGCAAGGATAGCGCGGTGATGCTGCATCTGGCGCGCAAGGCGTTTTTTCCCGCGCCGCCGCCGTTTCCCTTGTTGCACGTCGATACAACGTGGAAGTTCCGCGATATGTATGCCCTACGCGAAAAAGCGGCGCGCGATGCGGGGATGGAGCTGTTGGTCTATCAAAACCCCGAAGCCAAAGCGCGCGGGATCAACCCGTTTGACCACGGCCCTTTGCATACAGATATGTGGAAGACCGAAGGTCTGAAACAGGCGCTTGACCTGCACGGCTTTGACGCAGCCTTTGGCGGTGCGCGCCGCGACGAAGAAAAATCACGCGCCAAAGAGCGGGTGTTTTCCTTTCGCACCGCCGCGCATCGCTGGGACCCCAAGAACCAGCGCCCCGAATTATGGCATCTTTATAATGCCCGCAAAGCCAAGGGCGAATCCATGCGCGTCTTTCCAATTTCGAATTGGACGGAATTGGATATCTGGCAATACATCCATCTGGAGGGCATTGAAATCGTGCCGCTTTATTTCAGCGCCATGCGCCCCACCGTGCAGCGCGATGGGCTGACGCTGATGGTCGATGATGACCGCTTTCCGCTGCACAAAGGCGAGACGCCTGTGATGAAGTCGATCCGCTTTCGCACGCTGGGCTGCTATCCGCTGACAGGCGCTGTCGAAAGCACGGCCAAGACTTTGCCCGAAGTCATCCAAGAAATGTTGCTAACCACAACATCCGAACGCCAAGGCCGCGCGATTGACAAAGACCAAGCCGCCAGCATGGAAAAAAAGAAACAAGAGGGGTATTTCTGATGAGCCAGATTTACAAAACCGACGATCTGATCGCCAGCGATATCGACGCCTATTTG
>CAXNIF010000263.1:0-3363 GCA_964202345.1 Cypionkella sp. | reverse complement strand
GCGCGCAGCCGTGCTTGCGGCGTTGAATTTTGCATCATGCCCCGCCCATACTGGATTTGCGGCGTATCAACGTCAGGGGGATGTCATGTGCCCTCTCGCCGCCATGGCATACCCATGCCACACAGCATTCGGCCAGCTTGCCCATATCGGGGCGCAAGGACGACAGACCAGCGCTTTGCGCGGCCTGCGTATCCCCCCAGCCGACCACGCGAAACCCGTCGCCCAAAGCGATATCGCGCGCGCGCAGCCCCGCCAACATGCCCAGCGCGACCTGATCGTTGATGCAAAGGGCCGCGCGAAATTGGGGATGGCCGTCCAGCAACAGGCCCAATGCGGTTCTTCCAAATTCAAAATCCTCTCCTCCGCCAAGAAGCAAGGGCGCGGCACCTGCCTGCGCCATGCGCTGCTGATACCCGCGCATGCGCTGGGCGTGGACGGGATCGGTTTGCGCACCGCCGACAAAGGCAACGGGGCCCGCGCCAAGACCCAGCAAATGCCGCGTTGCCGCTGCGGCCGCCTCCCCCTCTTGCATCCGGGCCGTGCCCATGGGGTGCAAAGCAAATAAACACAAAGCTGCGCCCGCTTCGGCAAAGCGGGTGGTTATTTTGCGACCTGGCAGATCTGATGCACGGCGCAAGATGGTGATGTCCATGCCCTTTGCGGCGGCGGCCGTTTGCAGGGCCGCCAGAAAAGGCGCGGCATTCAGATCATTTAGGTCAACCGAAACGGGGATTGTGCAAAGTGGTGCGCGCGGCTGTGGTGGCGGCGCTTTTCCAATGCGCAAGCCTGCGGCGGCGGCGTTATACACATAGCCCAAGTCTTGCATGGCGCGCTGCACCAGATCGCGGGTGGCCCTTTTGACCAGGGGGCTGCCTTGCAGCACCAAGCTGACGGTTGATTTAGACACGCCCGCGCGGGCGGCCACATCGATAATGGTGGGTTTTGCCATGATCTACCCCAAAAGCTCTTGGGTTATTCCAATTTAGACCGTTCCAATTTGCAAGGAAAAACGGCAGACCAGCCCTAAATTTGGCCGTTGGGGGCAAAAACTGGCGTTACAGGCGCAAAGCCACTGGACATAAGGACGCGCGCGGCGTCAGGTGATAGTGCGTCATCTGTATTTCACGCATCATCAAAGGCCCGCCATGGACAACTTTGCCGCTTCGAATGACATCTCAAAAATCGTGGCTGCCGATAAGGCCCATGTTTGGCATCACCTCTCGCAGCACAAGGGCTATGAGAACCCCGATGTTGATCCGCGCATTATCGTCGAAGGCAAGGGCCTGCGCGTTTGGGATGCCCGTGGCAAGGAATATATCGACGCCGTCTCGGGCGCGGTATGGACGGTGAATGTCGGCTATGGGCGCGAAAGCATCGCCAATGCGGTGCGCGATACTTTGCTGAAGATGAATTATTTTGCAGGGGTGGGCGGGTCTATCCCCGGCGCGCAATTCGCCGAACGGCTGATTTCAAAAATGCCAGGGCTCAGCCGCGTCTATTATTCGAACTCTGGCTCTGAGGCGAATGAAAAAGTCTATAAGATGGTGCGCCAGATCGCCCATAAACACCACGGCGGCAAAAAGTGGAAAATCCTATACCGCGAACGCGATTACCACGGCACGACCATTGGCGCATTGGCGACCTCGGGTCAGGCCGAGCGTGCGATGCAATACGGCCCCTATCCCGAAGGCTTTGTGATGGTGCCGCATTGCCTTGAATATCGCAAGCAATGGGATGTTGAAAACTATGGCCAGCGCGCGGCAGATGCCATTGAAGAGGTGATCTTGCGCGAAGGGGCCGATACGATTGGCGCTTTGGTGTTGGAACCTGTCACCGCCGGCGGCGGGGTGATTGTGCCGCCCCATGGCTATTGGGAGCGGGTGCAAGAGATTTGCAAAAAATACAACATCTTGCTGCATATTGACGAAGTGGTCTGCGGTTTGGGCCGCACGGGCACCTGGTTTGGCTATCAGCATTTTGGCATCAAGCCCGATTTTGTGACCATGGCCAAGGGCGTGGCCTCGGGCTATGCGGCGATTTCTTGCACCGTCACCACCGAAGCGGTGTTTGATATGTTCAAAGATGATGGCGATAAAATGTCCTATTTCCGCGACATCTCGACCTTTGGCGGCTGCACGGCTGGCCCTGCGGCGGCGCTGGAAAATATGCGGATCATCGAAGACGAAGACCTTTTGAACAACACGCTGAAAATGGGCGCGCGGGTGATCGACAATTTGAACGCGCTGATGGACAAGCACAAAGTCATTGGCGATGTGCGCGGCAAGGGGCTGTTTTGCGGCGCGGAATTGGTGGCCGACCGCAGCACCAAAGAGCCGATGGATGAAAAGAAAGTGGCCGCTGTGGTGGCCGAATGTAACGCGCAAGGCGTCATTATCGGCATGACCAACCGCAGCTTGCCGGGGCTGAACAATACGCTGTGCCTCTCGCCTGCGTTGATTGCCACCGCCGATGATATCGACGCCATCACAGGGGCCATCGACCGCGCCTTGACCAAGGTGTTTGGCTGATAATTTTTAGGTATTTATGCCAAAATGAAAGGGGGTTGCTTATGCAGCCCCCTTTTGCGTATAAGTCCAGATCATTACGGATTTGAGGCCACATGCCAATCCCTCCCGAAGCCTTTGTTTTGCCCTCTGCGGCGCGCGGCACATTGCAGCAGCGCTTGCGGCAAATGGTGACCGAAGGTGTTTTGTCGGGGCGGTTTGTGGCGGGGCAAAAAATGCCCTCCTCGCGCGGGCTGGCGCTGCATTTGGGCATATCGCGCATTACCGTCACCTTGGCCTATGCCGAATTGGTCAGCGCCGATTACCTAGAGGCGCGGGGGCGTTCGGGCTATTATATTTCGGCCACAGCGCCGCGCGCGCCGGAATTGACTGCCCGCGCCCCGCGCCGGGAAGGGGTGGATTTTGCCGCTTGGACGGGGCAGCGCTATTCGGGAATCGAAGGTGTTGCCCGCCCGCGCGATTGGGAATCTTACCCCTATCCCTTTATTTATGGCCAATCCGATGCCAGTCTGTTTGACCATCAAAACTGGCGGCAATGCGCGCTGCGGGCGCTGGGCCGGCGCGATTTTGGGGTGCTGACATCTGATCTTTATGATGGCGATGACCCTTTGCTGATTGAATATCTTTTGCGTTCTATCTTGCCGCGCCGGGGCATTGCGGCACGTGAGAATGAGGTGCTGCTCACGCTGGGCGCGCAAAACGGGCTGTGGATGGCGGCGCAGTTGCTGCTGGGAAATGGGCGGCGCGCGGTGATGGAGAATCCCGGCTATTCGGGGCTGCGCGGCGTTTTGACGGGGCAGGGCGCGGATGTGGTTTCGGTGGATGTGGATGCGGGGGG
>CAXNIF010000262.1:0-3371 GCA_964202345.1 Cypionkella sp. | reverse complement strand
GGCGAATGTGTGGGGCTGGTGGGTGCATCGGGGGCGGGCAAGTCTACACTTATGCGGATGGTTTGGGGCAATTATCTGGCGGCTGCCGGCAAAATCCGCGTGGGTGATTTGGATGTTGTCAGCGCATCACCGCGCCAGATTGTCGCGCTGCGCCGCCAGACCTTGGGATATGTCAGCCAGTTTTTGCGCGTGGTGCCGCGCGTGCCCACGCTGGATGTGGTCGCAGAACCGCTGTTGAATCTGGGTGTCGCGCCGCAGATGGCCCGTGACCGCGCCAGCGCCCTATTGACGCGGCTGAACATTCCCCAGCGCTTGTGGGGCCTGTCGCCCACCACCTTTTCGGGCGGGGAGCAGCAGCGCGTGAATATCGCGCGCGGGTTCGCGCATCCCTTCCCCGCCCTTTTGCTGGACGAGCCCACCGCCAGCCTAGATCAAGAAAACCGCGAAGTGGTGCTGAGCTTGATCGAAGAGGCCAAGGCGCGGGGCGCGGCGATTTTGGGCATTTTTCATGACGAGGGTGCGCGGGCGCGGGTCTGTGATCGGCTGGTGGATGTGCGCGACTTTACCCCAAGGACGGCGGCATAATGGCGGGCCAGCTCTTCTTTGTTGTTGGCCCCTCTGGCGCGGGAAAGGATACGCTTTTGGCTGGGGCGGTCGCGCAAGATTCCAGTTTGGTCTGGGCGCAGCGCTGTATCACCAGACCGGCCTTGGCGGGCGGCGAGCCCTTTGCCGAAATGACCGAGCCCCAGTTTCAAGCAGCTTTAGCGGCAGGCGATTTTGCCCTGCATTGGGCCGCGCATGGGCTGCATTATGGCGTCTCGCATGCGGCACTTGCCCCGTTGCAACAGGGCAAGGCGGTGCTGCTCAACGGCTCTCGCGGGGCAATTTTGATGGCCCGCGCGGCCTTTCCTGACATGCGCGTCATCTTGGTCACCGCCCCAATTGACGTTTTGGCCAAACGGCTTTCGGCACGTGGCCGCGAGACCCAAAGCGATATCGCCGCCCGGCTAGAGCGCGCGGGTTTCGAATTGCCAAAGGGTGTTTTTGCCAGCGAAGTGATTAATGATTCCACCCCCGAAATCGGCGTGGCGCGGCTGCTTCAGGCCATCAAGGGATAGCGGTGCAACAAATGGAAATTTCCGGCCTCATCTTCGCCGCACAAACAAATATCGCGCAGAACAAAGGGGCGGGGCAGCACATGTGCAAAATGCGCCTGCGCCGCCACCTGCGCCATTCCCATTTCCGCACCGCTCAGCCGTCCTGTCAAGGTCAGGTGAAACTGAAACTCCTCCATCACATAGGGATAGCCATAAAGCGCCAAAAGCGCGCGCTGGCGGTCTGTCAGGCTTTCGGGGCGTCTGCGGGCAATTTCGGCCGCGGTCAAGGGCGCGCGAAAGCCATCCAAACCTTGCACAATGGCAGAGGCCAAGTCATTCAGTGGCTGCACATCGCCCTTGGGCAAAATGGCCAAAAACCCCTCGATCTGTGCCATCGTCACTTCGGCAATCGTCACCTGTGGCAATTGGGCGGCCAGTGTCTGCACCGCTTTTGCCAAGTCGTGGCCCGTTATGCCGTTTTGCACCCGAAACGGCGGCTTGATCGTGCCGTGAAAGCCGTATTTTCGCGGCTCTGCCGTCCAGCGGGGCAAATCTGCGGGCGTTTCGGGCTGGCTGACGGCGCGACCTTGTGCCAAATCCCAGCCCAGCCAAGCTGCCGCATGATCCGCAAAAGACCCAGCCTCTGGCGCATAGTAAATGGCGAACCGACGAAAATGTTCCATGATCTAAGCCGCTATCAAAGTTTTGTCACCAAGTTGTGACTGTTTCCATCCCTACATCATAATTCGAACCCAAAAAAAGGCCCAAAGATGAGCAACATCATATTTGCAAATGCGCGGCTTGTGCTGCCGCGCGAAACCATTCTTGGCGCCTTGGTTGTCAAGGACGGCGTGATTTGCGGCATTGACCAAGGGACGGCGGTGCCAAAAGGGGCCATTGATTGCGGCCAAGATTATCTTTTGCCGGGCTTGATCGAATTGCACACCGACAATTTGGAACGTCACATCGAGCCGCGCCCGCGCGTCAACTGGCCCCATGTCAGCGCGATCATCGCTCATGATGGCGAATTGGCCAGCACGGGCATCACAACGGTATTCGACGCCTTGCGCGTGGGGTCGATCACCTCGTCTAAAAAGGCAAATTACGGCGAATATGCGCGCCAACTGGCCGATGAGATTTTGGCGCTTCGCGCAGCCTCTGCGTTGAAGATCAGCCATTATCTGCATCTGCGAGCCGAAATCTGTTCGGAAACATTGATCGATGAAATGGCGAAATTTGGGCCCCAAGATGGGGTTGGCATTGTTAGCCTGATGGATCACACGCCGGGCCAACGCCAGTTTCGCGATTTGACCCAGCTTCGCGCCTATGTCTGCGGCAAACATGGGTTGTCGCTGGATGAATTTGACGATCATGTTGCCGATCAAATCGCGCTATCACAGCGGCTTGGCCGCGCCCATGAAGTGGCCGCCGTGGCCGAGTCCCGCCGCTATGGCGCGGTCTTGGCCAGCCATGATGACACCACCGCCGCGCAGGTTAACATATCAGCGCAGCACGGTGTCCATTTTGCCGAATTCCCCACCACCATCGAGGCCGCCCGCGCCTGCAAATCCAGCGGCATCAAGGTGATGCTGGGTGCGCCAAATTTGATACGTGGCGGCTCTCATTCTGGGAACGTGGCCGCGCATGAACTGGCAAAGTTGGATTTGCTGGACATTGTATCATCCGATTATGTGCCGTCGGCCTTGCTCAACTCTGCGTTTATGCTGGGTGATCTTTGGGGCGATATGGCGCGCGGCGTGGCCTGCGTGACCGCCGCCCCAGCCGCGGCCACCAACCTTGCCGATCGCGGCACCTTGGCAATCGGACTGCGCGCGGACCTTGTGCGCGCGCGCAAAATCGCGGGGGCCGTGGTCAACAAGGGCACATGGGTGGCCGGCGCCCAAGTGGCCTAGCGCAAATTCTGGCTTTTGCTTATCGCAAAAGGCCATCGCCGCTTTGGTCAAAGACCCATCATTTGACGTAAAAAGACCAGACCGAACGGGTCGGGCCATGCCGCGAAATTCGCATCAACCAGAGCTGCCCGACTATTTCCGATAGGGCCCCGCCCTAAGCTTGCCGTAAGATCGCAAGCCTTGGCGCCGTGCTGATATGCGTTCGCATTTTCCCAATGCCTCTTGCATAGATGACTCAACGCTTTCGCCCTGTAAAATTTGGGGGATTTGCCAATCGGCGGAAAGCTTTGTGCAAGGCAGTTTCACTATGTTTCTGTGGAATACCGCCTTGCAGCTCGTGGCGCGTTGGTGTAACCCGTTG
>CAXNIF010000261.1:0-3373 GCA_964202345.1 Cypionkella sp. | reverse complement strand
AGCATCGCACAAGCGCCCATATCGCAGCCCGCAAGACCGACGCGGGTGAATAGAAACCCGCATTTCGCGCCATGTGTCGCCAGCCGCATATCTGCCGCCATGGCAATAATCGCCCCTGCGCCCACGCAGATACCATCGACTGCCGCAATAATCGGCTTGCCACATGCAAGCATCGCCTTGACCAAATCGCCCGTCATGCGCGTAAAGGCCAGTAAATCTTTCATCGGCAGGCCAATCAAGGGGCCGATGATATCATGCACATCGCCGCCCGAACAAAAATTTCCCCCGTTCGAGGCAAAGATCACCACATCCACATCATCGGCATAAGGCAAGGCGCGAAAGGTGTCGCGCAACTCGCCATAGCTTTCAAAGGTTAGGGGGTTCTTCCGCTCGGGGCGGTTCAGGCGGATCGTGGCGACGCGGCCCGACACCTCCCATAGAAAATGCTGCGGCTTTAGCCCTGCCATTTGGGTCATCTCGCCTCTCCCATGCGTTTTAGGATATCAGTCAACATATCTAGATCAGTGTCAGACAGCCCGGCAAACAGCTGTGATACTTCGGCCTCATGCGCGGCGGCATAAATGTCGAACTGGGCCAAACCTTCGGGGGTTAGGGCGACAAACACCGTGCGCCTATCGGTTTCCGAGGCGCGGCGCATCACCAACCCGTCTTTTTCCAGGCGGTCCACAACCGTTGTGGCATTGCCGTTGGACACCAAGAGCAGGCGGCTGAGCTCGCTCATTGTGACGCCGTCGCGGCGGCGATACAGCGCGGCCATAACGTCAAAGCGCGGCAGGGTGGTGTCGTGCTGCACGCGCAGATATTCGCGCAAGCGGCTTTCCGAGGCGCGGGTCACGCCCAAAAGGCGGATCCACATCTTCAGGCGGCGCTTGGACATGGGATCGCTCACACTTCGCCCCCCGAAATGGAAATGCCTGTGCCATTGACCCCGCCGGCCGCGTCGCTTGCCAGCCATAGCGCGGCAGCGGTCACTTCACTGGGCTGATACAGGCGGTTTTGCGGGCTAAGGGCGGCAAGGGTGGCGCGTGCCTCGTCCAAACTGCGGCCCGTCTTTTCGGCAATCACACGTATGGAATGATCGGTCATTTCTGTATCCAGAAAGCCTGGGCAAATGGCGTTCACGGTGATCGGCGCCCGCGCCACTTCCAGCGCCAAAGACCGCACGATGCCCATCACGCCATGTTTGGCCGCCGCATAGGGCGCGACCTTGGCATAGCCCTTTAGCCCCGCTGTCGAAGATACTGCAATCAACCGCCCCCAGCCATCCATCTGCCGCAGTCCTTCGCGGAAGGTCAAAAACACGCCCGTCAGATTTACGGCCAGCATGGCATGCCATTGGGCCAGCGTGGTTTTGGCAAAGGGGGCACTATCGGCTTGACCTGCATTTGCAATCACGATGTCGATTTTGCCCGCCTGTGCAAATAAGGCCTGCACCGACATTTCGTCAGTGACATCACATGTCAGCGGCAAAATATTGGGGTGCTGGGCTGCAATGGCCGTCAGCGGGTCTAAACGCCGCCCGCATATCACCACTTGCGCAGCCCCCCCGCGCGCAAATCCCAGTGCCAGATCAGCGCCCGCGCCCGACCCGCCCCCTGTCACCAAAACGCGCCGTCCTGAAAATGTCATGCCCGCAAAACCTCGGTTGTTTTTTGTTGCAACCTGCGCATTTGGTCGCGCCCCGCACCATAGGGCAAGGGCCAAGTGGTGGCGGCGTCATTCATTGCAATGGCGGCGTGCAAAGTCCAATAGGGATTTGCCAAATGTGGCCGCGCAAGGCAAACCAAATCGGCCCGCCCCGCGAGCAAGATAGAATTGACGTGATCGGTTTCGGTGATATTGCCCACGGCCATGGTGGCAATTCCCGCCTCGTTGCGAATACGGTCGCTGAACGGAGTTTGGAACATGCGCCCGTAGATGGGCCGCGCCTCTGTCGAGGTTTGACCCGCCGAGACATCGATAATATCCGCGCCAGCGGCGACAAACATTTTTGCGATCTCGACGGCCTCATCGGGGGTGACACCCTCATCGCCCAGCCAATCTGTTGCACTGATGCGCACAGATAGCGGTTTATCCTGCCCCCAAACGGCGCGCATGGCGGTCAAAACCTCGAGTGGCCAGCGCATTCGATTTTCCAAACTGCCGCCATAGGCATCGGTGCGATGGTTCGAAGCGGGGCTGATAAAGGATGATACCAAATAGCCATGTGCGGCGTGCAATTCGATCATGTCAAAGCCTGCCCGCGCAGCCATTTTTGTTGCGGCCACAAACTCGGCGGTGACAGAGGCCATATCGGCCATCGTCATCTCGCGCGGGGTCGCATTTTTGGCTGACCATGGCAGCGGGGAGGGCGCGATGATGTCCCAGTTCCCCTGCATTAATGGGGCATCGCCCTCTTCCCAGCCCAGTTGGGTGCTGGCTTTGCGCCCCGCATGGCCGATTTGGCAACATATTTTGGCATCGGTTTCGCTATGCACAAAACTGACAATGCGTGACCATGCCGCCTCGTGTTCGGGGGCATAAAGGCCGGGGCAGCCAGGGGTGATGCGCCCCTGCGCAGAGGTGCAGGTCATTTCGGTATATACAAGACCCGCCCCACCCTTGGCCCTTTCGCCATAATGCACCAAATGCCAATCGGTGGGGCAGCCATCCGCCGCTTTGTATTGCGCCATGGGCGAGACGACGATGCGGTTTTTCAGCGCCATATCGCGCAGTTTAAACGGCGCGAACATGGGCTTGCGCCCTGGCTCTCCGCCCGCTTGGCGCGCGAACCAATCTTCGGTTTCACCCAACCACTTCGGATCGCGCAACCGCAGGTTTTCATGGCCAATGCGCTGGCTGCGCGTCAGCAAAGAATAGGCAAACTGGGGCGCGGGCAGATCCAAATACCGTTCGACCTGTTCGAACCATTCAAGGCTGTTGCGTGCGGCCGATTGTAGACGCAGCACTTCGATACGGCGCTCGTCTTGATAACGGGCAAAAGCGGCCTCGATGCTGGCTTCGCTATGCAGATATTCAGCCAAGGCAATCGCACTGTCCAGCGCAAGGCGCGTGCCAGAGCCGATCGAGAAATGGCCCGTCGCCGCCGAATCGCCCATCAGCACGACATTATCATGATACCATTTTTGGCAAATAACGCGCGGAAAGTTCATCCACACCGCTGATCCGCGCAGATGCGCGGCGTTGGAAATCAACGCATGATCGCCAAGGTGGTTGGCAAAAATTTGACGACATGTTTCAACGGTGTCCTCTTTGGACATCGCCTCGAAACCCCATTTATCCCAAGTGTCTTGCGCGCATTCGACAATGAAGGTCGCGGTGCTATCATCGAACTGATAGGCATGGGCCCAGA
>CAXNIF010000260.1:0-3382 GCA_964202345.1 Cypionkella sp. | reverse complement strand
CATCAGGTGAACGGGTCGGATGCGGGCATCCCAGCAATTACCCAATGGCCCGAGGAAGATTTCGTTGTGGCCATGCATGCCTACAAAGAAAAACTGCGCCCCCATCCCGTGATGCAGATGATGGCAGGGCGGCTGTCAAATGACGAAATCGCGGCGCTGGCCGCCTATTTCGCCACGCTGAAATAAGCCCAAACGCAGAACCAACTGCGTGTTTTGAAACCATATGCGGGAGGGAAAACGCATGACACTAAACAGAAGATTGTTCATCGGAAGTGGCCTTGCCACGGGGGCAATGCTGTCGGCCCCCATGGTCTGGGGCCAAGCCAAACCCAAGGTCGTGGTGATCGGCGGCGGGGCAGGCGGGGCAACTGCGGCGCGCTATTTGGCCGCTGACAGCCAAGGCGCATTGGATGTTACCTTGATCGAGGCAAACCCAATCTACACGACATGTTTCTTCTCGAACCTTTATGTTGGTGGGTTTGTCGAATTTGAAAGCTTGCAACATGGCTATGACAAAGTGGCCGCAGGCGGGGTAAGCGTGATCCATGACATGGCGACGGGCGTTGATCGGGCAGCCAAAACTGTGACATTGGCGAGCGGGCAAGTGGTGCCTTATGACCGGCTGATCCTTTCGCCGGGTATTGATTTCAAAGAAGGCTCGGTCGCGGGCTGGTCGGTGGATCAGCACGCCGAGATTATGCCCCACGCCTATAAGGCAGGGCCACAAACCCAACTTTTAAAGGCAATGGTCGAATCGATGGAACAAGGCGGCACCTTTGCCATGGTCGCCCCGCCCAACCCTTACCGCTGCCCACCCGGGCCGTATGAGCGTATCTCGATGATCGCCCATGTGCTAAAGCAAAAGAACCCGACCGCCAAGATTTTGGTGCTTGACCCCAAGGATAAATTCTCAAAGCAGGGCCTATTCGAAGAAGGCTGGGCCAAGCATTATGATGGTATGGTGGAATGGGTCGGCCCCGAATTTGGCGGCGGCAATGTCGAAGTGCGCCCCGACACCATGGAGATTGTGATCGATGGCGAAGTAACCAAAGTGGCCGCCTGTAATGTGATCCCCGGCCAAATGGCGGGCAAGATCGCCGCCATCGCGGGCGTGACAGATGACAGCGGCTGGGCCCCTGTCCACCCAGACAGCATGAAATCCAAAGCGGATGAAAATGTCTATGTTTTGGGCGATTCCTCGGCCCAAGGCGACATGCCCAAATCGGGTTTCTCGGCCAATTCGCAGGCCAAAGTTGCCGTTAATGCCATCCGCGGCGAATTGACAGGGTCAAAGGTCTTTCCTGCCAAATATTCCAACACCTGCTGGTCGCTGATTGCGCCCGATGATGGCGTAAAGGTCGGTGCATCTTACGAGCCAACCCCCGAAAAAATAGCATCGGTGGATAATTTTGTCTCGCAACCTGGCGAGGATGCTGCCCTACGCAAAGCCACCTACGAGGAATCTTTGGGTTGGTATGCAGGGATCACCGCCGACATGTTCGGCGCTTAGGACAATTGGGGCGGCCCGATTAAGTTGGGCCGCCCATTTTTCAAAGGGGAAAATTCATGCTGACTCGCCGCAATTTTATGGTATCCGCAGGGGCCACTTTGGGCATTGGCGCACCGATGCGCCTTTGGGCGCAAACCAAATTGTCGATGGGCGCGTTTGAAATCATCACCTTATCCGATGGTAATTTGGTGCTGCCTGGCGATTTTATTCTGGGCGGCATGCCCCAAGAAGAGATGTCACAAATCGTCGAGAAATATGGGTTGCCCACGGACCAATTGACGCCCCCTTGCAACGTGACCTTGTTGCGAGATGGCACCAATAACGTGCTGTTCGATCTTGGCGCTGGCCCAGATTTTCAGCCCAGTGCGGGTCAATTGTCACAGTCGCTTGCCGCGCTGGATTTGTCCGCCGATGATATCACCCATGTTTTGTTCACCCACGGCCACCCCGATCATCTGTGGGGCCTGTTGGACGAATTTGACGAACCCGTTTTTGCAAATGCCCTGCACATGATCGGGCAGGTGGAACATGACTATTGGCTTGACCCCGAAACCGTAAACACCATTGGCGAGGCGCGCGCCACCTTTGCCATTGGGGCGCAGCGCAGGTTGGCTGCCTTGTCTGGCAATATCCAAGTGCTGGCCGATGGCGAAAGCCCTTTGAAGGGCGTCACGGCGCGGATAACGGCAGGCCATACGCCTGGGCATATCGCCTATCATATTGCATCGGGCGGGGCGCAGGCCATGGTGCTGGGCGACTGCATTGGCAATCACCATGTTGCCTTCGAGCGGCCTGAATGGGCTTCGGGCTCTGACCAGGACAAAGACACCGCTGCCGTGACGCGCACGGCGCTGCTCGCGGAACTTGCCGCTGACAAAGTTGCGATCATTGGCTACCATTTACCCGATGGCGGGATGGGATATGTCGAGACGGCCGATCAAGGCTATCGCTTTGCGAAAGGGGTCTAAAGGATGTGCCGCGCTTGTATTTTAGCCGCCGCCGCCATCTGCGTGGCAGGGGCCGTCTATGCCTTTGAGGATATTGCCGACACCTATCCGCAATCGGTTCTCTATGCCAAACCCGTCGAAGTCATCCCGCATGTGTTTTCCGCCATCGGGGCGACCGCCCCGCCCACACTGGAAAACGCAGGCCATAACAACAACTTGTCCTTTGTGGTCACAGGCGACGGTGTGGTGGTGATCAATTCTGGCGCCTCTTGGAAATTGGCCGAGGCGCTGCATGGCGAAATCAAGCGCGTGACCGATCAGCCCGTGAAGCTGGTGATCGTCGAGAACGGGCAGGGCCATGCGATGTTGGGCAATGGCTATTGGGCGGCGCAGGGCGTACCGATTTTGGCGCATGAGGAGGCCGCCGCCGAATTTAAAGAAACCGCGCCACAATCGCTGGCCGCGTTGAAATCTTATGCGGGGCCAAATGCCGAAGGCACAGTGATTGCGCCGCCCAGTGAAACCTTTTCGGATGCCAAAACCATCCAAATGGGCGATGTGACGTTAGAGGTGATGCACCTAGGCCCCGCCCATTCGCCCGGTGATACCCAAGTTTGGATCGCGCAATGGTCGATGATGATCGCAGGCGATATTGCCTTTCACGAACGCATGCCCCCCATATTTGAGGGCACCTGCACAAGCTGCTGGATCGAAACATGGGAGACGGCCTTTGCCCCTCTCAACCCCACCTATATCATCCCAGGTCACGGCCATCCCACCAATCTGGCCCAAGTCACCCGCTACACCCGCGATTATGTGGCCGATTTGCGGGCGAAAATCGGCGCACATATCGAAGCGGGTGGCGATTTGGCGGGGCCTATTATGTCGATCAATCGGCATGGGCGCATCTGGACACATTCGAGGA
>CAXNIF010000259.1:0-3391 GCA_964202345.1 Cypionkella sp. | reverse complement strand
GGCTGGCCCATGGAAAACGTGACGTGCCACGGGCTGCACCATGCGCCCTTTGCGCGGTTGCGCCCCCATTTGCACAGCGGCGCAAGGCTGATTGTGACACTGCGCGATGGCGATGCACCGGCCCAACTGGCCCGCTATCTGTGCGATATTGGCTTTGGCGAAAGCAGGCTTTGGACGCTCTCGCGTCTTGGCGGGCCGCAACAAAACATCTGGCAGGGCAAAGCCTGTGATTTTGGCCAAGACAGCAGCCCCGCCCCCCTTACTGCCGCACCCGTCATGGCCGCGATCGAGGCGCAAGGCATCGGCCTTGCGCGCGGATTTGGTCTGCCCGATGATTTGTTCCAATCGGACGGGCAAATCACAAAAGCGCCCATTCGCGCGCTGACTTTGGCGGCGCTGGCCCCAAGTCCGGGCGCGCGGCTGTGGGATATTGGCGCGGGCTCTGGCTCGGTCTCGGTGGAATGGTGTCTGGCGGCGGGCTGCGCCGAGGCCATCGAAATCCGTCCCGATCGGCGCGCGAATATTGCCGCCAATGCCGCCGCCTTTGGCGTCGATCATCGCCTGAACCTGCATATGGGCGGCGCGCTGGACATTGTCAAAACCCTGCCGCCGCCAGAGGCGGTTTTTGTGGGCGGCGGCGCGACGGCGGCGCTGTTTGGCCATATGTGGCCCCTTTTGCCGCAAGGATGCCGCCTTGTCGTCAATGCGGTGACGCTGGAATCAGAGGCATTGTTGACCGCGCTTTGCGCCCAATATGGCGGGGCTTTGATGCGTGTGGACATCGCCCATGCCGCGCCTTTGGGCCACATGACAGGCTGGCAAGCCGCCCGCCCCATCGTGCAATGGAGCGCGCGCAAATGATCGTGGCAGGTATCGGCTTTAACTCCAGCGCCACGCCCAAATCTTTGGCGGCCGCCCTTGATGCAGCGATGCAGGCAGCGGGGGTGGCCCAGCTTGACGCATTGGCCAGCGCCCCAACCAAAACCGCCGCGCAAGTGCTGATCGACTTTGCCAAAGCGCGGGCTTTGCCGCTGATGTCTGTTCAGGTGGCGGGGATGGAAACCCCCAGCCAATCGCCCCGCGTGGCCGCGCAATTTGGCGCAGGCTCTTTGGCCGAAGCCGCCGCTTTGGCAGGGGCAGGCCCCCATGCCAGGCTGCTGACCTGCCGCACCAAATCACCTTGCGGACGCGCCACAGCCGCCCTTGCCCAATCAAAGGATACGCCATGACAGTTCACTTTATCGGCGCAGGCCCCGGCGCGCCCGATTTGATTACCCTGCGCGGGCGCGATTTGATCGCCGCTTGCCCGGTTTGCCTTTATGCGGGATCGCTGGTGCCTGCCGCCTTGCTGGATCATTGCCCTGCAGGCGCGCGCATTGTGAACACCGCGCCCTTGTCTTTGGATGAGATAATCGCCGAAATCGCCGCGGCCCATCAGGCGGGGCAAGATGTGGCGCGGCTGCATTCGGGGGATGTGTCGATTTGGTCTGCCATGGGCGAGCAGTTGCGCCGCTTGCGCGCCTTAGGCATCCCCTATGATGTAACGCCCGGCGTGCCGTCTTTCGCCGCTGCCGCCGCCGCTTTGCAGGTCGAATTGACTCTGCCCGCCTTGGCACAATCGGTGGTGCTGACCCGCACGGCAGGCAGGGCCAGCGCCATGCCCGCGCGCGAAAATCTGGCCGCTTTTGCCGCCACGGGGGCGACACTGGCTATTCATTTGTCCATCCATACGTTGGACAAGGTTCTGGCCGATCTGATTCCCCATTACGGCGCAGATTGCCCTGTCGCGATTGTTTGGCGCGCCAGTTGGCCTGACCAGCGGCTTATTCGCGCCACGCTTTCGACACTGCGGGCCGATTTGGGCCAAGAACTCGAGCGCACCGCCTTGATTATGGTCGGCCCCGCCTTGGGCGATGCTGATTTTGACGAAAGCCGTCTTTACGCCGCCGATTATCACCGCCGCTATCGCCCAATTGGCAGCGATCCGCGCTTTCCTGATACCGCGCCATGAGGGCCCCCGTCTCGCTTCCGCGTGGTCTGTTGATTGCCGCCCCCGCTTCGGGCAGTGGCAAGACGACGCTGGCATTGGGGCTCTTGGCCGCTTTGGCCGCGCGCGGTCTGGCGGTGCAGCCGTTCAAAAGCGGGCCAGACTACATCGACCCCGCCTTTCACAGCGCCGCGGCCCAGCGCGCCTCGGTCAATCTGGACGGCTGGGCGATGGGGCGGGCGCAGCTATTGGGGCTGGCCTCTGATGCGATGGGCGCGGATTTGATTATCGCCGAAGGCGCGATGGGCCTGTTTGACGGCGTCGCGCAGGCGGGGGCATTTGGCACAGGGGCCAGCGCCGATATCGCGGCGCTGATGGGCTGGCCCGTTGTCTTGGTGCTGGATGTTGGCGGGCAGGCGCAATCTGCCGCCGCCGTGGCGCTGGGTTTTGCCGCCATGCGGGCGGATGTTAAAATTGCGGGGGTGGTGCTGAACAAAGTCGCCTCCCCGCGCCACGACGCCTTGGTGCGCGAAGGCATGATGCGCGCAGGGATCACCGTTTTTGGGGCCTTGCCGCGCCATGCAGGGCTGGCTTTGCCCGAACGTCACCTTGGCCTTGTGCAGGCGCAAGAACATGGCAGTTTGAAGGAATATCTTGCGGCGGCGGGCGAATTTGTGGCCAAACACGTTGATTTGGACGCGCTTTGCGCCGCCGCCAGCGGGGCAATGCCCCCTGTCCCCGCGCGGCCCGTGCCGCCCCCTGCCATGCGGATCGCCTTGGCCAAAGACGGCGCTTTTTCCTTTACCTATCCGCATTTGCTGGACGGGTGGCGGCGCAGCGGGGCCAGCATCTTGCCCTTCTCGCCCCTTGATGACCAAGCCCCCGATCCTTCGGCAGATATGGTTTGGTTGCCGGGTGGTTACCCTGAACTGCATGCGGGCAAATTGGCAAGCGCGCAAACCTTTCGCGCAGGGATTCGCGCCTTTGCCGCCGATAAACCCGTGCATGGCGAATGTGGCGGCTATATGGCCATGGGCGCGGGGCTTGTTGATGCCAGCGGCGCGCGTCATGAAATGCTGGGCCTCTTGGGGCTTGAGACCAGCTTTGCCCAGCGCAAAATGCATTTGGGCTATCGCGCGGCCAGCTTGTTGGCCCCGCTGCCGCCCTATCACGCAGGGGCGCAGTTGCGCGGGCATGAATTTCACTATGCCACCATCCTTGCCCAGCCCGATCCGCCCTTGGCCGAGGTGCGCGACGCCACAGGCCAGGCCGTGGCCGAAACAGGCTCGCTGCACATTCACCCCCAAGGCGGGCGCGCCACGGGGACATTCTTTCACCTGATCGCGGAGGCGCCATGAGCGGCTTTGTTTCCTTTGTTTCCTCTGGCCCGGGCGATCCAGAGCT
>CAXNIF010000258.1:0-3397 GCA_964202345.1 Cypionkella sp. | reverse complement strand
GTTTTTCCCGACCCGTTCGGCCCGCGCAAAATAAGGGCTTTGCCGGCTTCAAGGTTAAAATTAACCCCTTGCAGCACCATGATACCGCCCCGCGCCACAGAAATATTTTCGCCAATCAGCATCTTACAACACAGGCAAAAGGCAGGCCGCCACGCGGCGCCCTTCGCCCAGCAGCACATTATAGGTGCGCGCCGCTGCGGGCGTGTTCATCGGTTCAACGCCAATGCCTTTGGCATGCAGCGCCTGCAAAAAGGCGGGCGGCACGGCGGTGATATCGCCGCCCAGCCCCAGCAGCAAAATATCAATCCGCCCGGCCAGCGACAGGGGCGAGTCGCTATCGCTGAGCCCGCCCCAAGCCCCCGCATCCCAAGGGGTGACCAACACCGCCCCGCGCAAGATATGGCTGCCCACCCGAAAAAATCCTGGCCCATAGCCTTCGATGGCCAAAGCCGCGCCATAGGTGATTTCGGTCAGGCGCATGGATTAGGCGTCCACATTGGCAAATTCGTGATCGCCGCCATGCTTGGATTTATCGCTGCGATCAAGGCCAATCATCAGCACAATATTCTTGGCCACAAAGACCGAAGAATAAGTGCCCAAAATCACACCGATGAAAATCGCAAAGGCAAAACCGCGAATGACGTCACCGCCAAAAATCAGCATCGCCCCCAAGGCGATTAAAGTGGTGACCGATGTCATCAAGGTGCGCGAGAGCGTTTCATTCACCGATAGATTCATCACATCGCGCAGCGGCATGGTTTTGTACTTCATCAGATTTTCGCGCAATCGGTCAAAAACAACGACAGTGTCGTTGATCGAATAGCCCAAAATCGTCAACAAGGCCGCGATGATGGGAAGATCGAATTTCAGTCCAAACAGCGCAAATATGCCAATCACAATAAAAACATCATGCAACAGCGCCAGCACCCCGCCCAAGGCGAATTGCCATTCAAACCGCAGCCAAATGTAGATCATAATCAAGACAGAGGTGATCGACACCGCCAAAATCGACGAGCGGATCAATTCGCCAGAAACTTTGGGCCCAACAGATTCGACGGCCGCAATTTTTAGGGCAGGATCGGCCGCAACCAAAGCGGCCTCGGCGGCGGTGATTTGCTCGGGCGTGATCGCCTCGATCCCGGCAGTGGCGGCCAGGCGAATCATCGCCACGTTTTGATTGGCGTCAAAACTGGGGTCAAAAACCTCGGTGATCACGACATCGCCCAAATCCAGATTTGATAGCGCATTGCGCATCGCGCCCACATCGACGGGCGTGCTGCTTTCGGTGCGAATGGTGGTGCCGCCTTTGAAATCAATACCAAAATTCAGCCCCAGCGCGCCCCAAAACACAAAGGCCAGCACCATCAACACCATCGAGCCGCCAAAGGTCAGCCATTGATAACGGAAAAAGTCGAAATTGGTTTTTGCGGGGGCCAGTCTTAAACGCCACATCATGATCGCCGCCTCCTATAGGTGAATCTGTGCAGGCTTGCGCCAGTTGAACCATATCGTCACAATCAAACGCGTGACATAAAGGGCGGTAAAGACCGAACAAATAATCCCCACGCCCAATGTCACGGCAAAGCCCTTCACAGGGCCAGCCCCCACGGCAAACAGCACAATTGCCGTGATCATGGTGGTGATATTGGCATCTGCAATCGCCGAAAGCGCGCGGCTATAGCCCAGTTCAATGGCACGGCTCACCGATTTTTCGGCGCGCAACTCTTCTCGGATACGTTCAAAAACCAAAACATTGGCATCCACCGCCATCCCGATGGTCAGCACAATGCCGGCAATTCCCGGCAGGGTCAAAGTGCCGCCCAGCACGGACAGGATCGCAAAGATCAAGGCAATATTGACCCCCAGCGCCAGAACGGAAAATGTGCCAAATAGGCCGTAGGACGCGATCATATACATCGCAACCACCGCCCCGGCAATCAGGGCGGCAAATTGACCCGCCTCGATACTATCGGCCCCAAGTTCGGGGCCAACGGTGCGCTCCTCCAAAAAGGTCATTTCTGCTGGCAAAGCGCCCGCGCGCAGCAAAACCGCCAATTGCGTGCTTTCCTCAAGCGTGAAACGCCCGGTGATAATGCCCGATCCGCCCGTGATATGCGCCTGAATGGTGGGGGCAGAGATCACCTGATCGTCCAGCACAATGGCAAAGGGGCGGCCAATATTTTGCGCCGTATAATCGCCAAAGACCCGCCCGCCGCTGGGATTAAAGCGAAAATTCACCGCCGGTTGCCCGTTTTGGTCAAAGGCGGGCTGGGCATCTGTCAAATCTTCGCCCCCGACCACGGGGGTTTCTTCGATGATGTAGAACAGGCCCTTATCGTTCAAATCGGGCACCAATTTATTGCGCGGCCCCGCTTCGGCATTGGGATCAGAGGTGATCTGCACCACGGGGTTAAAGGTCAGCTTGGCGGTGGTGCCGATAATGGCCTTTAACTCGGCCGCAGAGCCGATCCCCGGCACCTGGATCAAGATACGGTCATTGCCTTGGCGCTGAATGGTCGGCTCACGGGTGCCCACTTCGTCCACGCGGCGGCGAATGATTTCTAAACTTTGCTGCAAGGTGCGCGCATCGGTCGCGGTTTTTTCGGAATCGGACAATTGCACAATCAGGCTGGCGCCATCGGCGCTGATGTCCAAATCGCTTTGCCCTGCCCCCGTTAATGTCGTCACCAAGGAAGAAAGGCCGCGCGCGGCCTCTAGGGCGGCGGGCATGCCGGCGGGGTTCGACAGGCTCACGCGCAAAACATCTGGGCTGGAGGCCTCGCGGCGAATAGTGCCCGTCTGATCGCGCAAATCGCGCAGCGCATCGCGCAATTCAGGCCATAGCGCATCCATCCGCTGGGCATAGGCATCTTCAACTTTCACCTCGGCCAGCAAATGCGCGCCGCCGCGCAAATCAAGCCCCAAATTCACCAGCGCAGAGGGGAAAAACCCGGGCCATGCCGCCAATGCCGCCTCATCGGTGATTTGCCCTTGGGCCTGGGCGCTTTTTGCATCGTTAAACGCCTCGACCCGCCCATAAAACAAATTGGGCAAGGCAACAGCAACGCCCCAAAGACAAATCAGCGCGATCAGCGCGCGCTTCCACAGCGGCATATCCAACATGGTAAAACCTTAGGCCTTTGTTGCAGGTTCGGTTTTGTTCAGCACCGAAAGAATGGTATTTTTCAAAACCTTCACCGTCACGCCCGTGGCAATTTCCACCTCTAGCATATTGTCATCGCCCACTTTGGTGACTTTGCCAACAATGCCGCCTTGCGTCACCACTTGGTCGCCCCGGCGCAGCGCATCGATCATGGCCTTTAATTCTTTCATCTTTTTTTGCTGAGGACGGATCAGCAGAAAATACATGATCAGAAAAATCAGGATCAGCGGCAGA
>CAXNIF010000257.1:0-3398 GCA_964202345.1 Cypionkella sp. | reverse complement strand
AAAAGGCGCACATAAAACTTTTCGGCCCATCAATAATGCCCAAAATACACCGTGGTAGGAATTAGACACCACTGTTTCACCAGAGGCGATAAAAGCCAACGCATCCAGAAAATCACCCGAATGATTATCAGCCATGGGAATCCCATCTGGAACATTTGTGCTAAGCGACTTGGATTTCAGCTTATGCGCATAAACAACGACACTATGGCGCGGTGGCGGCGGCGCATCAAAGAACGGATGCTCCGAACTGGCGCATGGCACCCAATCATAGCCACCCAAGCCCGCCCGACCATCCCAATCGCGCGATCCAATAAGGTTTAACCGGCGTTTGGCCAAAAAAGGCGACATTGAAAACGGGTTTCTATGCGCTGTCGATATGCCCCAAGCCGCATTGAACCTTGGTCTCCATGCTGGGCTTTTTGCAATAGAGCGCAAAATCTTCCCACCACCGAAAATGCCGAAATCATAATCCGGACTGGGCTGCATGATATCTTGAACCGAGGCGTTAACCTTGGGGTATTTGCTCCAATCAATATGGTCAAAAGGCGAGCACCAACGATCGCCGATATTTGTTGTGTCGCGGAGATGGAAGAATTTTAATTCCAAGACGAAACTCGATTGTATAAAGGATATTCATTCAATTATTTTAGATAAAATAAAAAAACAGGATAAATCATTGCCACATGTCGCTGATCCATGGTGTTGGCAAAACTTTGTCAAAAATCCGGCCCGTGAAACCGTGGGCGGCTTCATGAATATCTGGCCGCCCGTGAAAGCAAATAACTTTTGCCTGTTCTGGGCATTTCGGCGTTTTAAATAAATTTAAGGGCTTTCGTGGCCTGCAGTGTTTTTTAAAACTGACAATCCATTCGTCGGGTAAATAGGCGAAATGATCTTTTTGAACTGCAGAAATTGATGTGTAACTTTGCTCGGATCCGTCTGACATCTGAACTGCCGCACGGGGATTTTCCGACATATATTTGTATAAATATCCGTGCAAACTTGGTTCAAACTTAATAATAGAGCCATGGCCGTATGAAAATGGCATTGGATTGTTGTTAAACGTGCGGCGCATGGCCACTTTTCCTGGCGCGAAATCGGCGATCTCGTCGAGGTTCCCTGCAATCAAAATATCAATATCCAAAACCAATACGGGGCCGTTCCAATTGCCGAATATTTCGGGATTGAAAATTGAAACCTTTCGTAGCGCACCTTTTTTATGTCGGCTTTTTGTTTGTTCGTCCAGCATCTCTGCTTCAAATGGTTGATCCTTTAGGGGAATCCATTCAATCCCATTTTGCAGCCCATCAGGTGTTTCAGTCATACAGATGAATCTAAGTTTGCGGTCTGTATTTCTTTGAACCGCGCGAAACAGTTTGTTGACATGCTCGGTTGGGTATCGTGTTCCCCATTTGATCGTGGCACAGACAAGTGTATCGGCGCAGGTCACCCCAAATCCTCCCACTTCAACTGCGTGTTGCGCACCACCGCGCGCAGCAGGCGTTTGCCCAAGACTTTGTCAAAATCATAAGCAGCAATTTCACCGCTTCCGGGGCGGCGCGCCCAGATATCGGCCTCGGTGATCACATGTCCGGCGGGCAAATCTGCATCCGCCACCACCGACCCGCGCGCAAAACGGTAGACGTCCTCTTCGGGGGCGCTGCGTTGTTTGGGGTTATTGGCGGCAATCCAAATCTCGCGCGCGCGGTCGATCAAATGGCGCAATTCGCTGGGGTCCATCGAGTTGATGATATCTGGCCCCTTGCGATAGCGCGTGTCGGTGTAATGCCGCTCTAGAATGCAGGCCCCCAAAGCCACAGAGGCCAGCGCCATTTCAGGCCCGATTGAATGATCGGAAAAGCCGACAACGGCATTGGGAAAGGCCTCGCGCAATTCACTCACGCCGCGCAAGCTGACAATTTCGGGGGGGCTCGGATAAAGATTTGTGCATTCTAGCAGGGCGTAATCCACCCCAGATTGATCTAGAATTGCCACGCTGGCGCGGATTGAGTCGATGGTTTGCATGCCCGTAGACAGGATGATGGGCTTACCTTTGCGGGCGATATGGCGGATCAAGGGCAGGTTATCCGCTTCGCCAGAACCGATTTTATAGGCGGGCACATCCAATTCTTGCAGAAAATCGGCGGCCGCGCGGCTAAAGGGGGTGGAAATGAAAATCATACCCAATTCTTCGGTATAACGTTTGAGTTCGATTTCATCACGGCGCGACAGGGCGCATCGTTCCATCACATGCCAGATCGACACATCGGCATTGGGCGGAAAGATGGATTTCGCCTCCTGCGTCATTTCATCTTCGATGATATGCGTTTGATGTTTGATCATCTCGCAGCCCGCCCCTGCGGCAAGACGCACCATCTCTTTGGCCACAGCCAAATCGCCACCATGGTTGATGCCGATTTCTGCAATCACCAAAGGCGGGTAATCTGGGCCAATTTTGCGGCCTGCAATCGACAGTGATTTATTCACATGCGTCTCCGTTTCGTTATGTGCGGCACTTGCCCCTATGCCATGTTCCGCAAACTGCGCCAAGTTTCAAGAGCTTGTGCGGCGGACGGGCTATTGCACGCCCATGCGCGCCAAATAGCCCTCGATCAAGGGCACATCAGAGGGGTTGTTCAATTCCCAAAAAATTCGGTTTTCGGCGCTGACCTCGACCATCTGCACCGCATGACCATTTTCCAAAAAGCGCAACTGCTCTAGCCCTTCAAGAGATTCGAGTGGGCCAACGGGCCATGTCACATAGGCCTGCAGCGCGGCAGGGCGATAGGCATAGACGCCGACATGGTGAAACACGGGCACAATGCCATCCACCACCCCTGCCCCATTGGTAAAGGGGATCACCTCTTTGGAAAAATACAACGCTTGGCGGGCGTGATTGCTGACGACGGTGGTCGCCCCCACCCGCCCCATGCGGCGATCTTCAATCAAATTGGTGACTGTTTCCACATCGCTGCGCAGCATGGGTGTGGCCATTTGTATTGTCGCATCCGCCCGCAAAGCATCGATCAGCGCGGTGATGAAATGCGGCGGTGTCAGCGGCGCATCGCCTTGTAAGTTGACGATGATTTCGGCGGTCAAGCCCGCCAAGGCGACGGCTTGGGCCACGCGCTCGGTGCCGTTGCGGCATTCGGGGCTGGTCATGATCACATCCGCGCCGATCCGCGTCGCCTCTTGGGCAATACGGGCGTCATCGGTGGCCACATATATGGCAATATCCTGACCTGCGGCGGCCAGACGCGCGGCATCAAAGCTGCGTGCAAGCAGGGTTTTTGCCGCGCCCCCCGCCCCGCGCAAAAGCGCCAATGGCTTGCCCGGATAGCGGCTAGAGGCATAGCGGGCGGGAATGATGATGCAGGTTTGGGCCATTTACAAAATCT
>CAXNIF010000256.1:0-3403 GCA_964202345.1 Cypionkella sp. | reverse complement strand
TACCCCCATACACCCCGTGCTGTGGAGAATGAGGATGACAGCTTTTACCCCTGTACTGGATGGCTCGCACAAGGCGATGATGGCGGGCTATCTGGACAATCTTGCCTTGGTTGAACGAATGCATCGATTGCTTTTGGATGTAATTAAGGATGAATTTGAACGGCTGGCGATTTTGGAAATCAATTCCGTTCAAGCGCTGCTTTTGTTCAATATTGGCGAAAACGAAGTGACGGCAGGCGAATTGAAATCGCGCGGCTACTACCAAGGCAGCAATGTGTCATACAACCTGAAAAAACTGGTGGAGCTGGGCTATATGCACCATCAGCGCAGCGAAATTGACCGCCGCTCCGTGCGGGTGCGCCTGACGGAAAAGGGCCGCAACGTGCGCACAATGCTGGGCGATTTGTTCTCGCGCCATGCCGAAGGTTTGGCCAAGCGCAATCTTGTCGATGCGGCAGGTATGGAACACATGAACCAAAGCCTCAAACGAATGGAGCGGTATTGGTCAGATCAAATCCGCTATATCTACTAGGCTATAGCGCCGCCGTTATGTGACGGATAGGCGGCATTCTTTTTGGGCCGATCGCCCCAAGGCGCGGGGTGGCGCGGGCGATGGGCATCAAGGCAGGTTTGGCGCGTCCCGAGAGGGGGCGGCGCTGAAGGATACAGCGACCCTAGAACGGGGTTGGGCGCGCGGGGAAATCCTGCATCAGCCCACGCAGGCAAAGCCTGCGCTCGCATAAAATACGGGCAAAGCCTGCGCTCGCATGAAATCGGGCAAAGCTTGCGCTCGCATGAAATCGGGCAAAGCCTGCGCTCGCATGAAATACGGGCAAAGCCTGCGCTCGCATGAAATCGGGCAAAGGCCCAGATATATCGCGGCCTGCTGAATGGGCCCGCGATGAAAGAGGAGGCAAAACGCCTCCTCTTTTTTTTTGCCCATGCTATTTTTTGCATATCCGCGCGGGCAGGGGGGCGCCGTTGGCCGCGCATATCTTGGCCCTTTGCAGCCGGGCGTATCGCCGCAAGGGGCGGTCAGCGCCACCAATGGGCATAGCTGGCAAATTGACCTTGTATTTTGGCCAAAAGCCGAAGGCCAAAACTGCGCGGCAAGGGCGATACACCGCGCGCCTGCGTCAGCCGCATCAGCGCCACTTCTGGTGGGCAGGGCTGCCGCGTTAGGGGGTCAAAATAGCGCGGATAGGCGATCAAGGCGGCATGGGCCAGATGCACCAGATCAAGCACCGCTTGCCCTTGCGCGGCGCGGGCGCGCACAAACGCCGCCCGCCGCGCGGGAATTTCGCCCAAATCTTGCGTCAATCCCCAGCCCGCATAAAACGGCGTGCCAAGACAGCAGACCTTGACCCCGCGCAGCAGCGCTTCGAACCCATAGGTCGATGTCAGGGTGAAAACCATATCCACCTGGGCCAGCAAGCTTGCAGCATCGGCGCGGGCGGCGACAAAATCAGCCAGCCCCGCGTGTTGCGACAGATCCACTGCGCCTCTGCGCAGACCAGCTTCGACATCGGGATGCGGTTTATAGATGATGAACCCGCCTGGATGGGCGGCGCGCGCGGCGCGCAGCAGATCAAGATTGCCGCGTAGCGCGCCCGCCGCGTTCAGCCCCGCGCCCAGGCGAATCGAGGCGTCATCTTCTACTTGACCGGGCACCAAAACCCGCACCCGCCCTGCCGTATCTGGCAAGGTCACCTGCTTTTGCGCAAGATTATATTTCGACAAACCCGCGGCGCACAGCCCATCCACCAAAGCCTGCGCGCGGGCGCGGGCATATTCGGGCAAGGGTTGCGTCATCAGCGCTTCAAAGCGGCTAGGGCGGTGGGGGTCATAATAGATTCCCAGATCATCCAAAACCAGACTCAGCGGCGGGGTCAGCGCCGCGCCCAATCCCGCCGAGCGCAAAAGCCCATCTTCAACCCGCAGATCTGCGGGGGGTGCAGCGTCCTGCTCTCCCGCGCCCCAAATCATCAGCCTTGCCCCTTTGGCGCGGGCAATCGCAGCGGCCTTTTGGGCATTTTGTTGAAAAATAACGGGTTTCTCTGTGCCAAACATGGCCTGAATATGGGGGCGCTTCCAGGCGCGCATGCCATAGGCGACATAGCCCGCATGATCTTCGCGGCGCGCTCTTAACCGCGCCTCCAAAATATCAAGAACCACCTCAAAGGGGCAAATTTGCTGGGAAAACGGATCATACCATGTCGGTGCCAGCAGATGGCTTGCGGCAAATAATTGCGCTGCCGATAAGCGGCGTCCGCGCCGCGCGATGGGCATGCGGTCGTCGCTTAGCCCCCAGCCCGCATAAAACGGTGCGCCGAAAACCTGCGGGCGATGGCCTGCCAAGATCGCCTCAAGCCCCATTTGCGAGGAAACGGTATAGACGGCGGATGCCCCTTGTAACAAAGTCCAAGGCGAGAGCGCGGCCGTGGTGATTTGGGTGCGTGCATCGCAATCCTGCGCCCCAAAATGCCCCGCACGCAAGCCATGCGCGGTTTCGGGATGGGTCTTTATCAAAATAGGCGCGCGCGGGTGTTCGCGCCGCGCGGCCTGCAACATCTGCGAAAAGCGGTCTGCATCCGCCCCTGCATGGGCAATCGAGGCATCCCCTTTGGTTTGGTCAATCACCAAAACATAGCCCGAAACTGGGGCGGCAAGTCTGGGATCATGTAAATTATATTTGGAGATATCGAGGTCGCGCAATCGGGCCATGCCCGCCGCAGCGCGCGCCAGCAAGGCAGGCGCGTCCAGGGGCGCACTGGCCAGCATTTGCTCTAACAAAGAGGGCGCGCCCGCGTTGAAATGCACGCCGATTGGGTCAATCAGCAATCCCATGGCGGCATCGCCCTGTCGGCCGAGCCCGATCGAGCGCACAAAGGCATCTTCGATCCGAAAAACATTCAACCCGTGACGGGCGGCAAATGCTTCGCCGCGATAGGCGGTGGGCGATTTACCCCAAACAACCACCGCATCCTCAGCGCGGCGCCGCGCCAAGGGGCCAAAGGCCAGATCATAGCCCGCTGCCCGCAGGATTGCCCGCAACCAGGACTGCGTGGCAAAGCCCGCGTTAAAATACAGCAGCCGCTGCCTTGGGTGCAAAGCTGCGGCGAATTGCTGAGGCGGGCGGGGCAAGATCAGGCCTAGTTCGAGGCCGCGTTGCCCAGCGCCGTGCCCGCCGCTGTCGATAGCGCAGTGGCGGCCGAGGTTGTGCCTGTGATGGCGGTCAAGATTTTTGTCCATTGGGTGAACGGCGCTTCGGTCACATAGATTGTGTCACCGTCGCGGATGAGAAAATCGCGCGCCTCATAAATGCCGGTGGGCTTGGATAAATCCAGCACATAGACAAGGCGCTGATCGCCTTGCAAATCAGTCCGCTCAAGAACGGCATTGG
>CAXNIF010000255.1:0-3429 GCA_964202345.1 Cypionkella sp. | reverse complement strand
TGATGGGCGAATTGGCCGCGCTGGAAGCCGCGCGCGCCGATGCGAAACTGGCGGCAGAGTGAGAATGAACAGGCTGGCGCAGCACGGGTTGGCGGGCGGGTTCGCGGGCAAAACAGGCCGCGCTTGGCCCATATCGGCGCGGCGCGCTGGCCGTGGCTTGGATGATTTTCAGGGTGGCATTTCGGGCTGGGATGCGGTTTACACCTTTTTGGCGGCGCAGCCCAAGGGCGGCAGAACACAAGACACCAAAGCAATGGGGCGCGGCCTGAAGGCATGCGCGCTGGCTTTGGGTTAGGGATAGGCAGGGACAGAATGGAACAGTTTCTCAGCACCAACCTTGGCATTGTGGTCTTGGTCGCCGCGCAATGCCTTTTGGTCATTGTTTGCCTGCTGATCGCGCTGGCCTTTTTGATGTATGCCGACCGCAAAATCTGGGCCGCCGTGCAAATGCGGCGCGGGCCTAATGTGGTGGGGCCCTTTGGCCTGCTGCAATCTTTTGCCGATTTCTTGAAATATATCGTCAAGGAAATCGTGGTGCCTGCGGGCGCTGACCGCGCGGTGTATTTCTTGGCCCCAATGCTGGCCTTTATCTTGCCGGTGATTGCATGGGTGGTGATCCCGTGGAATGAGGGCTGGGTCATTTCCGATATGAATGTGGCCATTTTGTTCGTCTTTGCCGTCTCCTCCTTGGAGGTTTACGGCATCATCATGGGCGGCTGGGCGTCGAATTCGAAATACCCGTTCTTGGGCAGCTTGCGCTCGGCGGCGCAGATGATTTCCTATGAGGTGTCGCTGGGCCTGATCATCATCGGGATCATCATTTCCACAGGGTCGATGAATTTTTCCGCCATTGTGCGCGCCCAAGATGGGGCGGGGATGCTGTCATGGTATATCCTGCCGCATTTCCCGATGTTTTTCTTGTTCCTGATCTCGGCCCTGGCCGAAACCAACCGCCCGCCCTTTGATCTGCCCGAGGCGGAATCGGAATTGGTGGCGGGCTATCAGGTGGAATATTCATCCACCCCCTTCTTGCTGTTCATGATTGGCGAGTTGATGGCGGTGGTCTTGATGTGCGCGCTGATGGCGATTTTGTTCTTTGGCGGCTGGCTCTCGCCCATCGAAGGGCTGCCAGACGGCACCCATTGGATGGTGATAAAAATGGCGGCGCTGTTCTTTGTCTTTGCCATGGTCAAGGCGATCACGCCGCGCTACCGCTATGACCAACTGATGCGGATCGGCTGGAAAGTGTTCTTGCCGCTGTCGCTGGCTTGGGTGGTGATCGTGGCCTTCTTGGCGAAATTCGAAGTGCTGGGCACCTTCTGGGCCCGCTGGGCGATTGGGGGATAAGGGATGGCGGAAAACATCGACAACCTTGTTCTGGACCAACTTCGCCTGATCCGCGAGGATTTTAAGCGCATTGACCAACGCTTCGATGACTTGACGGCCAAGGTGGATGAGCTTGGCATTCGCTCCCAATCGACCGAAGGGGTGTTGTTCGAGCTGGGTGGCTATATCCGCTCGATCGACGAACGCGTTGAACATATTGAAAAGAAATTAGGGGTGCAGGAATGACGCAGATCGACTGGGCGCGCGCCACGAAATATTTCCTGCTGTGGGATTTCATCAAGGGTTTCGGCCTTGGGCTGAAATACTTTGTGGCCCCCAAGGCCACGATCAACTACCCCCATGAAAAAGGCCCGCTGTCCCCGCGTTTTCGCGGCGAGCACGCCCTGCGCCGCTACCCCAATGGCGAGGAACGCTGCATTGCCTGTAAATTGTGCGAAGCGGTTTGCCCTGCCCAAGCCATCACGATTGATGCCGAACCGCGCGCGGACGGCTCGCGCCGCACCACGCGCTATGATATCGATATGACCAAATGCATCTACTGCGGCTTTTGCCAAGAGGCTTGCCCCGTGGATGCCATCGTCGAAGGCCCGAATTTCGAATTTGCCACGGAAACCCGCGAAGAGCTGTTCTATGACAAGGAAAAGCTGCTGTCGAACGGCGCGCGGTGGGAGGCAGAGATTGCCCGCAACCTAGAACTCGACGCGCCTTATAGGTAATTTATGTCAGACCCCTTCACCCAGTTTTTCACCCAAATGATGGAACAGGGCCAGAAAATGGCCGCTGGGATCAATCCTGCCATGCCGGGGTTGGATATGGCGGCCTTTGCCAAGCTGTTCCCCACCCTGCCGCGCGATGTGGCCGAGGCGTGGTTTGGCAAAACCCACAACCCCGAAGGGCTGGATGCAAAAACCCGCACGCTGATTTTGCTGACGGGGCTGGTGGTGCAGGGATCATCTGGCGAGGCGCTATTGCGCCCCACCATCGCCCAAGCCTTGGCCGCGGGCGCAAGCAAGCGCGAAATCACCGAAGTTATTTTGCAATGCGCCGCCTTTGGCGCGCTGCCTGCGATGCAAAAGGCGCTGGAAATCGCCCAAGGCGTGTTCACCGAAAATCAGGAGTCCAAAGCATGACCGTGGCCGATTTCGCCTTTTACGGCTTTGCCAGCATCACCATTGTGGCGGGGCTGATGGTGACCCTTGCGCGCAACCCCGTCCATTCGGTGCTGTGGCTGATTTTGACCTTTCTGTCGGCATCGGGCCTGTTCGTGCTACTGGGGGCGGAATTTGTCGCCATGTTGCTGATCATCGTCTATGTCGGCGCAGTGGCGGTTTTGTTCCTGTTTGTCGTGATGATGCTGGACGTGGATTTTGCCCAATTGAAGGGCGAGATGTCGCAATATGCGCCTTTGGGCCTGCTGATTGGCGTCGTGATTATCATGCAATTGGTGCTGTCTGTGGGCGCGTGGCAAACATCGGTCGGGGCCGAGGCGGCGCGCGCCGCTGTGACGCCCGACATGGCACAGGTGGAAAACACCCGCGCGCTGGGGCTGCTGCTGTATGATAAGTATTTGCTTTTGTTCCAATTGTCGGGGCTGGTGCTGCTGGTCGCGATGATTGGCGCGATTGTGCTAACCCTGCGCCACCGCAAGGATGTGAAACGCCAAAACGTGCTGCACCAAATGTGGCGCGACCCTGCCAAGGCGATGGAAGTTAAGGATGTTAAATCGGGGCAGGGGTTGTAACCGCGCCCTAGGGGGCGTGCTTGCTCGCACCAATGAATGAAAAGGCCACAGGCCAAGAGGGACTAAACGATGGTAGGACTAGAGCATTACCTGATTGTCGCGGCGGCGCTGTTCGTCATTGGCATCTTTGGCATCTTCCTAAACCGCAAGAACATCATCGTGATTTTGATGTCGATCGAGTTGATGCTGCTGGCGGTGAATATCAACCTTGTCGCCTTTTCCGCGCATTTGGGCGATTTGGTGGGGCAGGTGTTCACGATGTTCATCCTGACCGTGGCCGCGGCAGAGGCGGCGATTGGCCTTGCCCTTTTGGTCGTGTTCTTCCGCAATCGCGGCACGAT
>CAXNIF010000254.1:0-3451 GCA_964202345.1 Cypionkella sp. | reverse complement strand
TGACCGCCATGCGCCCAAATCACCATGGTCAAACGTTTAAAATCTTTCTTTATTTTCAGCCGACAATCCGTTTTGGTGCTGAGGCGGCGATGGCCATGATTCGCGCTGGCATCGACAATGGGGGCAGGTCTGTGTGATGGAAACATCTTCTGAGATATTCATTTTGAAAATGGATGTTGTCGCGGCGGGCACATTGCTGCGCATTGGTCGCGGGGTGCAGGATTTTCGTCCCGTCGAATCGCTGTCCATTGGTGATGACGTTTTTGACCCGCTGGAAGAGCGGCTGGTTGAAATCACCGATATGTCCTGTTTGACACTGGATGACGAGACGATCCGCGATCGCGGCTTTTCGCCAAAACGGATGGATCAAGAGGGCAGGGCCCCCGCGCTGATCTATGCGGTCAAGGTGCCGATTTTGCTGGCCCGCACGGGCAATGCCCCGCCGATTCGCAGCGAGTATAAATTGCCTGAAGGGACAGTTTTCTATGCGCTGGCATTTGAACGGCGCACGGTTTTGCAAAGCCCGACTTGCCTGTGCGAATTCATGCGGCCCAGCCAGTACACCATCCAAAACACCCCCCAGAGCAGCCCTTCTTTGGCGCCGTTGCCGTAAAGAGAACAGGTAAAGGGATCAGGTCTTTGCAACAAAAAACCCGCGCTTGAAGCGCGGGCTTTTTATGTCGTCATTTTGGCCCTTAGGTCACCTAAAGACGAAAATGGTGAGCCGGTCGGGATCCGAACCCGAGACCTACTGATTAAAAGTCAGTTGCTCTACCAGCTGAGCTACCGGCCCACAATGGCGGGTGATTAGAAACTAACGCACCCATGGTCAAGCGCAAAATGACCGCCTCTGGCAAAAAGCTGCGCGCAATTGTATAGGGCGGACATGAATACAGACTTCTCATCCTTTGGCCTGCCCTTTTTCAAGATGCATGGCGCTGGCAATGACTTTGTCATCATCGATTCCCGCGCGCGCGGGGCGGTGACCACAGCGGCTTTGGCGGCGGCCTTGGGCGATCGCAATCGCGGCGTGGGATTTGACCAATTGGCAGAAATTCGCCCCGCGCATGATGCCGATTTCCATCTGGATTTTTGGAACAGCGATGGCTCGCGCGCGGGCGCTTGTGGCAATGCCACGCGCTGCGTGGCGCATTACATGATGGGCCAGCTTGGCCAAGAGACGCTGCGGCTGACCACGGCGCGCGGGCTGTTGCTTGCCCGCCGTGGGGCGGATGGGCGGATTTCGGTGAACATGGGCGCGCCTCAGCGCGATTGGCGCGAGCTGCCCCTGGCCCGCGAGGTCGATATGATGCACCTGCCACTAGAGGGTGGCCCCGTGGCCATTGGCATGGGCAATCCGCATGCGGTGTTTTTTGTGCCCGATGCGGAAGCGGTTGATTTGGCCAGGCGTGGCCCGTTGCTGGAACATGACCCGCTGTTTCCGGCGCGTTGCAACATCGAATTTGCCAGTGTGACTGCCCCCGACACTTTGCGCCTTCGGGTGTGGGAGCGCGGTGCGGGCATCACCCTTGCCTGCGGCTCTGGCACCTGTGCGGCGGCGGTGGCGGCGCATTTGCGCGGCTTGACGGGGCGGCACGTGCGGGTGCTGGCCGATGGCGGCGTTCTGGATGTGGATTGGCGCGAAGACGGGGTTTGGCTGACTGGCCCTGTGGCCTATGTCTTTGAAGGTCGCCTCTCCCCTGACATGATGGCGCTTGCCCTATGAGCGCGCCGATTTTTGCCACGCTTGGCTGCCGCTTGAATGCCTATGAAACCGAAGCCATGAAGGAAATGGCGGCGGCGGCGGGCATGGGGCAGGCGGTGGTTGTCAACACCTGCGCCGTGACGGCAGAGGCCGTGCGCAAAGCCAAGCAAGAAATTCGCAAATTATCGCGTGAAAACCCTGGGGCTGCGGTGATCGTCACCGGCTGCGCGGCGCAAACCGAACCTGAAACCTTTGCCGCCATGCCCGAAGTGACGCGCGTGATTGGCAATAGCGAAAAGATGCAGCCCGCCACTTGGGCGCAGATGGCCGCGCCCGATTGGATCGGCCAAACCGAAAAGGTGCAGGTCGATGACATCATGTCCGTGCGCGAGACGGCGGGCCATTTGATCGACGGCTTTGGCCGCCACCGCGCCTATGTGCAGGTGCAAAACGGCTGCGATCACCGCTGCACGTTTTGCATTATCCCCTTTGGTCGGGGCAATTCGCGCTCTGTGCCCGCTGGGGTGGTGGTGGATCAAATCAAACGGCTGGTGGACAAAGGCTTTGCCGAAGTGGTGCTGACAGGGGTTGACCTTACGTCATGGGGGGCCGATTTGCCCGCCCAGCCGCGTTTGGGTGATTTGGTCATGCGTATTTTGCGCCTTGTGCCTGATCTTGCGCGCTTGCGGATTTCGTCGATTGATTCCATCGAAGCGGATGATGCCCTGATGGGCGCCATTGCCAGCGAGCCGCGCCTGATGCCGCATTTGCACCTGTCCTTGCAGGCGGGCGATGATTTGATCCTCAAACGCATGAAGCGCCGCCACTTGCGCGATGACGCGATCAAATTCTGCGAGCAGGCCCGCGCCTTGCGGCCCGATATGGTGTTTGGCGCGGATATCATCGCAGGCTTTCCAACAGAAACCGAAGCGATGTTTGAAAATTCGCTGCGGCTGATCGATGACTGCGGTCTGACCTTTTTGCACGTCTTTCCCTATTCGGCGCGCAAAGGCACGCCCGCGGCGAAAATGCCCCCCGTGCGCGGCCCTGTCATCAAAGAGCGCGCGGCGCGGTTGCGTGCGGCGGGTGAGGTGGCGCTGGGCCGTCACCTTGGCGCGCAAATTGGCCAGATGCATCAGGTGCTGATGGAATCGCCCCGCATGGGACGCACAGCGCAATTCACCGAGGTGGATTTCGCCACCGATCAACCCGAAGGCCAAATCGTCACCGCCCGCATCAGGGGCGCCTCCGCCCAGCGGTTGCTGGCCTAAAGATATTGCGCGGCCCAAGCGGCGATCATTTTGCGCTGCATGGCGCGGGCGCGTTTGCTCCATGCGCTGCCGCCCGGGGGGTCTTCTTGTGCGTGTGGCGGCAGGGCGGCGCGGCGCGGGCTGTCGGCGGCGAAAATCGCAAAGGCCAGCGCGCGGCCCGATGGGGCCGTGACATAGCCCGCAAGGTTCGAGGTAAAATTCAACGTGCCGCTTTTGGCAAAAACGCGCAGCACGCCGCTTTGGGTTTCATTGCCCGCGCCATCCACGCCTTTTTCGCGCAGCAAAGACATCAGGGCCGTGTCCTTGGCCCCCAGCATAAAGCCCAGCATATCGGCGGGGGTGCAAAGTGAATTTGGCCCCAGTCCAGAATGATCGCCAAATACCACCCCGCCGCCAAAACGCGCGCGGGCCCAGTTGCTCATCTGCGCGGCAGAGCGCGGCAGGCTGGGCGCCGCCGATGCCGCAAGTCCCAAAG
>CAXNIF010000253.1:0-3452 GCA_964202345.1 Cypionkella sp. | reverse complement strand
CTGCAGACGGGGCGCGCTGTCCAGCCGCGCCGATAGCACCGCCAATTGCGCCTGCCCCGCCGCCAGTTTGCGCAGCGAATCCGCCAGCATGCGCGCCCGTGCATTGGGCAAGCGCGCCGAAAGGCTGTCAAGCTTGGCGCGGCGACTTTGCAGGCCATATCCCGCGCGGTCATTTAGCCGCTGGCTGGCGGCGCGCAAAACATCGGACTTGCGCGCGATCAGCGTCATCAGCGCCGCGCCGCGCAGCCGCGACCCTACGCGCATGAACGTTGCCGCTTTGCGCGCCACCATCAGGCCCAGCGCCCCGCCCAAGCCCTGATTGGCCAGATCAAACCGCTGGCGAGGCGATTGCAGCAATATTTCAAGGCGCGGCAAGGCGCGAGACAGATCGCGCAGCCTCTGGCCGCGCTGGCCCATGCCTTGGGCAATCCCCCGCGACATCCGCGCGCCCATATCATCGACCCAAGCCACCAAATCGGCGCGCACCGGCACCGCAAGTTCCGCCGCCGCCGTGGGCGTGGGTGCGCGCAGATCGGAGGCATAATCAATCAGCGTGGTATCGGTTTCATGCCCCACGGCAGAGATCAGCGCAATGGCACTGCCCGCCGCTGCCCGCACCACAATTTCTTCGTTAAATCCCCAAAGATCCTCAAGACTGCCGCCGCCGCGCGCCACGATAATCACATCAGGGCGCGGGATGGGGCCACCTGCGGGCAGGGCGTTGAACCCGTGAATGGCGGCGGCCACTTCGGCGGCGCAAGATTGCCCCTGCACCGCCACGGGCCAAATCAGCACATGGCGCGCAAAGCGGTCGCGCAAGCGGTGCAAGATATCGCGGATCACCGCACCCGACGGCGAGGTGATGACCCCAATCACCTGCGGCAAATAGGGGATGGGCTGCTTGCGCGCGGGGTCAAACAACCCCTCTGCGGCCAACATGGCCTTGCGTTTTTCCAGCATCGCCATCAGCGCGCCAGCGCCCGCGGGGGCCATATCTTCGACGATCAATTGGTATTTCGACTGCCCCGGAAACGTGGTCATCCGCCCTGTGGCCACCACTTCCATCCCCTCTTCGGGGCGCATTTGCATTTTGGACAACTGCCCTTTCCACGACACGGCATCCAAAGTCGCGCGATCATCTTTCAAGGCAAAATACACATGGCCCGACGCGGGGCGCGACACCCGCCCCACCTCGCCGCGCACGCGCACCAGCCCAAACTCGCCCTCGATCACCCGTTTGACCGCGCCCGATAGTTCGGACACGGTGAATTCGGGGCTATTGCCGCTGGGGGTATCGTCAAGCAAATTCATCCATCACCTTGCACGCTGCGCATGACCACCTTATGACGCGATCAACCAAAGGCCAAGCGGGGATGCGGCATGAATATTCTTATTCTAGGGTCGGGCGGGCGCGAACACGCCCTTGCATGGGCGGTGCTGCAAAACCCCAAAACCGACCGCTTGATCGTGGCCCCTGGCAATGCGGGAATTGCACAGATCGCGGAAATCGCAGATATCGACATCCTGTCGGGCGAAGCTGTGGTGCAGCTTTGCGCCGATGAGGCGATTGATTTTCTGATCATCGGCCCCGAAGGCCCCCTTGCCGCCGGCGTGGCGGATTCGGCCCGCGCGGCGGGGATTTTGACCTTTGGCCCCTCGGCCGCCGCCGCAAAGCTTGAGGCGTCCAAAGCCTTTACCAAAGAGATATGCGATGCCTGCGCCGCCCCCACGGCAGCCTATGCCCGCTTTACCGATGCCGCCCGCGCCCGCGCCTATGCCACCCAGCAGGGCGCGCCCATTGTCATCAAGGCCGATGGGCTGGCCGCAGGCAAAGGCGTGGTCGTGGCCGAAACCCTGGACCAAGCACTTGCCGCCATTGACGATATGTTTGGGGGCAGTCTGGGCGCGGCAGGGGCCGAAGTGGTGATCGAGGAATTCATGACAGGCGAAGAGGCCAGCTTTTTTGTGCTGACCGATGGCGTCACCGCCTTGCCCATCGGCAGCGCCCAAGACCACAAACGCGCCTTTGACGGCGATCAGGGCCCAAATACGGGCGGCATGGGGGCCTATTCGCCCGCGCCCATTTTGACCGATTCCGTGGCACAAATTGCCATGGAAAAAATCATCATCCCCACCATCGCCGAAATGGCGCGGCGCGGCACGCCCTATAGCGGGGTGCTTTATGCTGGGCTGATGATTCAAGACGGCGCACCGCGATTGGTTGAATACAACGCCCGCTTTGGCGATCCTGAAACCCAAGTGCTGATGATGCGTCTTGGCGGCCAAGCGTTGGACGCGATGCTGGCCTGTGCCAACGGCACTTTGGACAAAATGCGCCTCAATTGGGCCGAAGATCACGCCCTCACCATCGTTATGGCGGCCCAAGGCTACCCTGGCCCCTATGCAAAAGGCAGCGCGATTGGCGGGTTGGATCGCCTGCCCGAGGACAGCCGCCACATGGTGTTTCACGCGGGCACAGCGGAAAAAGACGGGCAGATCGTGGCCAATGGTGGGCGCGTTTTGAACATCACCGCGCGCGGCGAGAGTTTGGCGCAGGCCCACGCCCGCGCCTATGACATGGCCGCGCGCGTGGACTGGGCCCAAGGCTTTTACCGAAGCGATATTGGACATAAGGCGCTTTGACCCTTTCATTTTGGCCCAAATACCTTAGGCCGCCCCCGCGCCCCCGCCGTATCAGGGCTTGCACCCTTGTGCCTGCCCCTTTATGACGCGCCCAGATTGAAGCGGAGCATCCAATGCCTGTTCTGGTGATGAAATTTGGCGGCACGTCGGTGGCCGATTTGGCGCGGATAAAGAATGCCGCGCAAAAAGTGGCGCGCGAAGTGGCGCGCGGCTATGATGTTATTGTCATCGTCTCGGCCATGTCGGGCAAGACCAATGAACTTGTCGGCTGGGTCGAAGGCACATCGCCCCTTTATGACGCCCGCGAATATGACGCGGTGGTCTCATCGGGCGAGAATGTCACCGCAGGTTTGATGGCGCTGACGCTGCAAGAAATGGATATTCCAGCGCGCTCGTGGCAGGGCTGGCAAGTGCCGATCAACACCACAAGCGCCCATGCCAGCGCCCGTTTTGTATCCATCCCGCGCGAAAACATCGACGCCAAATTTGCCGAAGGCTTTAAAGTGGCCGTGGTGGCAGGGTTCCAAGGCGTCTCTGGCGAGGGCCGCATCACCACCCTTGGGCGGGGCGGTTCGGACACCACGGCTGTTGCCTTTGCCGCCGCCTTTGGGGCAGAGCGCTGCGATATCTATACCGATGTCGATGGTGTCTACACCACCGACCCGCGCATCACCAACAAGGCGCGCAAGTTGGACAAGATCGCCTTTGAAGAAATGCTTGAACTGGCCTCACTGGGGGCGAAAGTGCTGCAAACGCGGTCGGTCGAATTGGCTATGCGCTATAAGGTGCGGCTGCGGGTGCTGTCTTCG
>CAXNIF010000252.1:0-3466 GCA_964202345.1 Cypionkella sp. | reverse complement strand
AAACCTTTCGTGATGGGGCCGATCTGCGCCATCCAACTTTCAATGGTCGCCCAAGGCGCACCCGCGATGGGCATAAACAAAAGCCGCTGCTGATCTAGCCCAATATAGCCGGGAACGCCTGCATTGCGGCGTGGTTCAAAATTGGGCACGCGCGTGAGATTAAATCGGTCCATCCGCGCCAGCGCTGCCGCCATCTCATCCGGGTTAGAGACCTTGGCCTCAATCGCCTCGGGGTTTTGTTTTTTCAATGTTGAATCAATCGTCTTGAGCCTGTCTTTTACCCCCAGAAAGGCCGCGATTCCATTCAAGACATCAATATTCATGATGTCCTCATAGTCCAAGTAGAACGCCGTTTGCCCCAAGACTTGCAAACGGTTCAATAGCATTAATTGAAAATCATAGATGGCGGCAAACTGATGCTCAAACTCGCCCATGTTGAATTCGGGCGTGACGCTGGTATGTTTGCGCGTGTTCATCAAACGCCATTGATCTGTTTCGCGGGCAATTTTCCAACTGATATAGCTTTCAACAGGATTGCGCGTCAGGATAATCTTCGCGCAATCGGGATCATCGAGAACAGCGTCCAAAACGCGCGGGTCATGGTCATGAAAATAGCGAAAACCTGAAAGACCATCGGTTTTTGCGCGCAGTGCCGCCAGCAAGCCCAAAGGGTTCTCGTCGCGCTGGATGGCGGTAAATCCGCACAGCTCTTTGTTGGTGTGATTGCCCAGCAAATAGGGATTAAATGCCTCGCCATGGCAATGCAGCCCTTGCAGCCGGTTGAGATTGATTTCTAAAAAATTCGATCCTGTGCGCATTTCGCCAAAGATCACAAAGCTGGTGAATTTAGCCATCTACCTTACCAAATTTGGGCGCCAAAGATTTACCCTTGGCGGTTTGGGTGTCTTGCGCGGGAAAATCGCCAACCAACGTGGGCTGCATGCCCTGATTGCGCAAGGATTGCAAAAAAGCGCCAAAGCCAGAAAGATCAACCAAGGCTGGTGCGTCGGCCAAGCGGCGCAATGCGCGCGGGCCGATCTCATCCACGATACTTTGCAAAGGTGCAATCGGGTTTTCGACAAATTCGGCCAATTTCCAAACCCGAACACGCGCCTTGACAATCGGCTGACGCAGCAAAGTGAGAAAATCTGTTTCCACCTTTTGCAGCAGCGCCGCCTCTTTGCGTAGTGCTGAAAAATTCTGCTTTGAATGAAACAGCGGAATTGCCCAGGCCCCCGAAATCACCGAAATTTGCGCATTGGGATCACGGGCGATGAACTGAGTGATCTCTTGGGCGTCGGCGGGGCCCAGTTGAAAACACTGACGCTCGCCCCGCGTGTTCCAAATCAGATTGGTCAGGAAATGTATGGGGCGATAATCGCGCGCGGCTGCGCTGCCCGAAAGATTGCCAACAAACCCGGTTTCGCCATTGGCGAAATGGGCGCGATCAGGGGCATAAAGATGGCCATGCACCCGCGCGCCTGTGGCTTTGGCCAGCCAGTTTTCATAATTGACAAAGACATCTGAAAACCCCTGAAAAACTGAATAAGCGGCGGCCGTCACACCATTTTCCCAGTCATGATTGGGGTGGCGACTTTGCATATACAGCCCCGAACGACCCTTGGTTCGTCGCGCAACGGCCTGCGCAAAGACGCGATCAATTTTGGCCGCGCTTGGCTCTTTGCCAAGGTCGGGGGCGGGGGTGTCTGTCAGAAAGACATGATAGAGCGCCTCGGCCTGAGGCCAAATTTTGCGCGCAACAAAATAATCAGATTCGCGGAGCAGCGCCAAATGATCATCATAAAAAACATGTGGTTTGCCTTGAAAATCAAACTTCGCCAGCGTGAGCGAGCGGCTATCAATATTGTCTGAAACCTGCCGCACCAAGGTTTGAAAATAGCTTTCATCCGGAATCCATACCCGCCGAAAATAGGCATCAATGCTGCGGCGATGAGGGTTGTCCAAAATGGCGGTCAAGGTCTGGCGCGTCAAGCACCACCATTGACTGCCCAAATGCGGCACAAGCCCAGCGGGTAGCTTGCGCCGCAGGCCAAGGGCGCGCTGCAATTTCACATTAAGGTCAAAGGCGCGGCGCTGCTTTCGCCAAGAAAACGGAAAGTGCAGCGTAAACCTTTCGCTGTTCAACCCGCCCACTGTCCAGCCGACATCGGCGGTGGTCACGCTTTGGATGAAATTGGTGTTTGGACGGGCGGCAAGATAGGCGCGCAACTCTGCGACGGGGCGCAAGGGGATACAGGCCCCCGAGGCCAGAAAAACATGCTGCACCTGCGCAAACTCGCGCAGCATGACTGTTGCCGCCGCCTGCGTTGCCGCGACCAACCCCCATGTTCCCCATTCGCAAGCATAGCGCGGCGCAAAGCGAATATTTTCTAGCGCGGCAAGATCGCGTTGCATCTGCAAGAATTCGCCCTGCCCGGTGCGCCGATCGACATGAATGACGACAGGGCAATCGCGGCTGGCCCAGTGCCGCGCCACTTGCGCCGCGCGGCCCAAATCGCCATGGCATAGCATCACGACCCCAAGGCTCATGCCCAATTTCCTTTGGACATCAAACCCAATAGCTCTAACTGACGCCAGTTGACGTATCGCTCGCTCCATTTGGTCCATAGATCGGGCTGCATGGCCAACCCTGCCCGATAGGCGCGGTATTCATGGCTATTTGCAAAATGCTGGCGACGATCCATTTCCTCATCGGCCTTGGAGACCAGGCTGTGAATGAACTTTGTGTGCAGCAGGCAACCCGAAGGTTTTTCCCCGCCCCATTCATCATAGACCAAATTCAACCCGCGCGGCAGCATCATATGGGTTGAGCTGACATAGGCATATGATCGGTGCCATTTGACCAAAGGAATCTTGTTCAGCGCGGGCGCACGCTGGGGCAAGTCGCCAAAAAACATGCGCGCGCGGGCCCCGCCTTGAATCCAAAGATTGCCATATCGCGGATTGCGTTCGATCACGTAATTGCCGCTGTCAAAATAATGCGCGATCTCAAGGGGATCCTGCCCCTCTCGGTAAGGGATCAAATCAAACGGGCCTTTGGGATACATGTCCAGCAACATCGCAGAAAAGGATTTGATCGAGCTGGCATCCAACCAATCGGTCAAGGCGCGCAAGGGTCGGGTGTCGCAAAACGGGTAAACGAAAAGTTCATCTGGATCGACAACCAAGCACCAATGTTTATGCCCATAGCGCAACAAAAGCCAGTTGAGCCAATCCATCCCGAAGCGGGCACGTTTATAGCTATGAGCGCTGTGCCAAAGAGAAACATCAGGTTGCTGCGCCAAATATTCGCGCGATCCGTCATCGCTGTCATTATCGACGATCAAAAAATGGTTCACGCCCATATCGCGATAATATTTCAGAAAATAGGGCAGGCGCGTTCTTTCATTGCGAATGGTCGAAAAAAGCAAAAGTGAATCGCCGCCAATAAGTTCCGTTTTTTGAG